>CAYPTV010000015.1:0-16955 GCA_964413505.1 uncultured Bifidobacteriaceae bacterium
TCACGCACGAACTCGACATCGCGGCCTACTGCAAACGCATCGTCGTCATGCGCGATGGACAGGTCATCAGCGACACGCAAAACGAAAACCGCCGCGTCGCCCGGCAGGAAATCGCCACGCTCAACGACGCCGAGCAAAAAGCCCAACTCGCATGAAGCTGGAAAATTATTTCAAGACCGGGAGCGCGCCCGCCCCGGGCGCAGCCGACGACGCCCTCGTCGTCGGCTCGTGCGCGCGAAGATCGTTCTACAATTTGAGTGTCGTCGTGCGCACGAAAGTTCGGCGCGAGGGCGCGCCGAACCGCAGCCGGGGCGGCTGCGCTCCCCATTTCTGAAATGAAGATTTCTAAAATGAATTTATGTTCTCCCTGATTCACATTTTATTTTTGCGCTCCTGGCAAACCGCCTTTATCGCCGTGCGCGCCCTGCGCCGCAATAAAATGCGCTCCAGCCTCACCGCTCTGGGCATCATCATCGGCGTGGCTTCTGTCATCGCGATGGTCGCGGTTGGCAACGGCGCGCAGGCCAGCATCACCAAACAAGTTTCCGCGCTCGGTCAGAATCTGCTGACAGTTTTTGCCGGCAGCCGTCGTTCCGGCGGGGTGAGTTCCGGTCTCGGCAGCGCCAGCACCATCACGCTGGCCGACGCCGAGGCCATTCGCCGCGAAGTGGCGGATGTCGCCGCCGTCAGCCCCGAAGATTCCTCCACCGCCCAGGCCATCGCCAACGGACGCAACTGGTCCACCAGCGTCGTCGGCGAATCGCCGGACTATTTGAAAATCCGCGATTGGAAACTGACTTCCGGCTCGATGTTCACCGACCGCGACGTGCGCAGTGCGGCCAAGGTCGCCGTGATCGGTTCAAAAACGGCGAATGAACTTTTCGGTCCGCTCAATCCCGTCGGCCAGTCCGTGCGCATCAGCAACATTCCATTTGTCATCATCGGCCTGCTCGAAAGCAAAGGCGCGGGCATGGGCGGCCAGAATCAGGACGACCGCCTCATCATTCCCTATACCACCGCGATGAAACGCATCACCGGCAACAAATACATCCGCTCCATCAGTCTTCAAATCGGCGACGCCGACCGCATGACCATCGCCCAGCAGCAGATCACCAGCCTGCTCCGCCAGCGCCACCGCCTGACTGCCGGACAGAACGACGACTTCAACATCTTCAACCAAAAAGAAATCGCCGACACGGTCAGTTCCGTTTCCAAAATCATCACGCTCCTGCTGGGCGCGGTGGCGGGCATTTCGCTGCTGGTCGGCGGCATCGGCGTGATGAACATCATGCTCGTGAGCGTGACCGAACGCACGCGTGAGATCGGCATCCGCATCGCCGTCGGCGCGCAGCCCGGCGACATCAAACTTCAATTCCTCATCGAAGCGATCACGCTAAGCCTTTTCGGCGGTCTCATCGGCGTTCTCGTGGGCGTGGGCATTTCGAAGTTGGTGGGAATGTTCGCGAGTTTTCAAGCCGTCGTCTCCGTCGGCTCGATCCTCCTGGCGTTCGGCGTCAGTTTCGCCATCGGCGTGTTCTTTGGCTTTTACCCGGCGCGCAAAGCCGCCGCGCTCGATCCCATTGATGCGTTGCGTTATGAATGATTCCACGCTTGCCTGGGAAACAGGTGGCGCACAAATTAAACGTCGCCAAATATGAAACGCATTCTGCAACGGATGGCCGTGCTGGTGCTGCTGGCCGCCGGGGCAACCTGGCTGGTCACGGGCGCCAATCGTGGCTGGACCAAAACCAGCGTGGTCGTCAAGACGCTCGACCCCGTCACCGAGATCGAAGGCATCAGCTACCAGAAAAAATTTCTGCCCGGTCTGGATTTTCTGGGAGGCTCCGCGCTGTTGGCTGGCTTGCTGGGCGGAACGTCACTTTTCTTTCGCAAGAAAAACCAATCAACACAAAACCAAAAACAAGACTAAACTGACCATGAAACTACACTCCTTGATCGCCTTATCCTGTCTCGCCACGGCTGTTCATGCCGCGCCGGAAACCTTCGACTTCAAAGATCCGAAAGGCGTGAACAACGCCGTCTTCAAACTCACCGCCCCGCTCGAAACCATCGAAGGCAGCGCCAGCGGCATCAGCGGCACCGTTTCGTTTGACCCGGAAAATCCGGCGGCGACGACCGGCAAAATCGTCGTGGCCGGCGAATCGTTGACCGTGCCGAACCCGATGCAGAAGGAACATATGCACAGCGCCAAATGGCTGGACGTGGCGAAGTATCCCGAGATCACCTTTGCCGCCGAGTCGCTGGCCAATGTGAAAACGGAAACCAACGTGACGACAGCCGAGGTCACCGGCATTTTTACGTTGCATGGTGTCTCGAAAGAAATCATCGTGCCGATCAAGTTGACTTATCTCGCGGACAAGTTAAGTGCGGAGAGGCCGAACTTGAAAGGGGATTTGCTCGTCATTCGCGCGAACTTTGTCATCAACCGCGAGGATTTCAACATCCAAAAAGGACAGTTTCAAGACAAGGTTGCCAACACCATTGAACTGTCCTTGAACATCGCCGGAGCAGCCATCAAATAATCCACGCATCCATTCGGTCTTGAGTTGGCGACGGCAAGCGGTGCAGCAGGGTGGCATTGCGTCAGTTGGTGCCTTTGATTTATTTTGCATAATTCACTGTAAGAATCTTCCCTGCGCGTGATTCCTAAAAGCAAGTCCCTGTCGTCGGTCGGCGGGTCAACGGTGGAGCAGTCCGGCAATTGTATATCGCTTTTGTATATGGGTTGCACTTTTTGCGGCCAAACGCGACCAAATGCTGGCAATGCTGAAATTGAAAAAAACTGTGATTGCAAGCTGAAGCACATACGACCAAACAAAGGCAAAACTCGATTTAGAATTACAAAACCGTTGCTCTTCCACTGAGCTAAACCGGCTTTTTGTGCCGGTCCATTTCAAAAAATCGAAGGGGTAAAACTCCAATCTCATTTCGGGCAAACTTGACGGTGTTTTTTTGGAACGATGCTCCTCAATGGCAAGCCAATTCATTGTCCGGCTGTTTGCACGCCATTTCCAATGGCTAGGACAGTCAAAAACAATCAAACCAATTTTAGTAGCTCATCCGGTCCATCTTCACCTTGCCGCGAAAAATCCAGTAGATGCAAATCGTGTAGGCGATCACAATCGGCACGCCGATGATTGCGATGACAAGCATGATGCCCAGCGTTTTGGGCGAAGATGCGGCATTATAAATCGTCAGGCTGTTTTCGGGATTCGGCTGGCTGTAAATCAGATCCGGGAAAATGTTGAGCGCAAAGAGCGCCATGAGCGTAATCATCGCCGCACACGACGAGAGGAACGCGCGCCAGTCGCGGCCATGGTGAAACTCGCGCGGGATGTTGGCGATGGACAGCATGTTTGTCAATGCGATGCTGAAGAGCCACGGGTTTTCGCGCACACGCGCGGCCATGTGCGGCACATATAGCAGAGTGCCCATCGTGAGCGTCACGGCGCAGATTACGAAGAAGATGATGCAGCGCATCGTCCAGACGCGCAGCTTGTCGTGCAATTCGCCCTCGGTTTTCATCACGCCGTAAATCGCGCCGTGCATCATGAACAACGCTACCGTCGTTATGCCGACGAGCAGGGGATAGGGCGTCAACAGACCAAGAAATGTCCCGGCAAATTCGCCGCGCGCATCAATCGGCACACCCCACGCGATGTTGCCGAGCGCCACGCCGATGAGCAGCGCGGACAAAATGCTGCCGACGGAAAAGCCGATGTCCCACATCTGCCGCCACCAGCGCATCGGCTGCTTGCTGCGGAATTCAATCGCCACGGCGCGGAAAATCAGCGCGGCCAGCAGCAGATACAGCGCGAGGTAAAAACCGGAGAAGACCGTGGCATAGACGTTCGGAAATGCGGCGAACAGCGCGCCGCCGCCGGTGACGAGCCAGACTTCGTTGCCGTCCCAGACCGGCCCGATGGAATTGAGCATGATGCGGCGTTCCTCGTCCTTTTTCGTGAACAGATGCAGCGCGCCGATTCCCAAATCAAATCCGTCGAGAATCGCGTAGCCGGTGAACAGCACGCCGACGAGGATGAACCAGATGGTGTTGAGGTCAAAGGTCATGGCTTTTTGTGATGTGTCAATTCATCCGGCAACGCCAGCTTGCCGGACGGAATCAAATCGTCGTCGTGCGGGCCGTGCTGGATTTTGTCGTTGAGCAGATAAATGAAAACGGCGAACAGCAGGAAATAAATGAATGTGAACAAAATCAGCGAGGTGAGGACGACGTTCGCCTCGACAATCTTTGAAAGGCCTTCGGGCGTTCGCATCAGACCGTAAACGATCCACGGCTGGCGTCCGACTTCGGCAGCGAACCAGCCGAGCTGGTTGGCAATTTCAGGGCCGAGCACGGAGAAAACCAGAAGCCAGAGCAGCCAGCGACGTTCGTGCAGCGAGCCGTGGCGGAAATATAAAAATCCGAGCGCGGAAATTGCAATCAGGGTGAAGCCGATTCCAACCATGCCGTGAAAAAATAAAAACGACGCCTCGACCGGCGGACGATCCTGCGGCGGAAAGTCGTCAAGTCCGGTGACGGATGCGTGAAAATCATTGTGATCGAGAAAACTCAACATTTCCGGCACCTGGATTCCGTCAACTTTTTGATCTTTTTGATCCACCCAGCCGACAAGCGTCAGCGGCGCGTTCGAGGTCGTTTCATAAAGTCCTTCAAATGCGGCGAGCTTGGCAGGCTGGTTTTTTCCGACGCCCTGCGCGCTGGTGTGGCCGGTCACCGCCTGTAGCAATGAAGCCAGCAACGCAACGGTCAGGCCGACTTTCAACGAGGCGCGGGCAAATTCAAGATGTTTTTTCTTCAGCAGATACCATGCGCTCACGCTCACGACGAGAAATGCGCCGGTTGACCACGCGCCGACCACGACATGCGAAAGCCGCTCCACCATGGACGGATTGAAAACGAGCTGCCAGAAATCCGTGATTTCCGCGCGCGCCACGCCATTGTGCGTCACGATTTTGTAACCCGCCGGCGTCTGCATCCACGAATTGGCGACGACAATCCACACCGCGCTGAAATGCGCGCCGAGGCAAACCATGCAGGTGGAAAAGAAATGGACTTTGCGGCTGACCTTGTCCCAGCCGAAAAGCAGGACGGCGAGAAAACCCGATTCAAGGAAGAACGCGAAAATTCCCTCCGCTGCCAGCGCGCTGCCAAACACATCGCCGACGAAACGCGAATAGGTCGCCCAGTTTGTGCCGAATTCAAATTCCATCACGATGCCCGTGGCCACGCCGATGGCGAACGTCAGTGCGAACACTTTCGTCCAGAACCGCGCCATCTGGTGATAAATCGGATTTTTGGTCTTGAGCCACAGCCCTTCCATGATGACGAGCATGACGCCCAGCCCGATGCTCAACGGCGGGTAGATGTAGTGAAACGCGATGGTCGCGCCAAACTGGATGCGTGAAAGAGTTAGGACATCCATACACAAAGAATTTGAACCTGCTGAGACTTTTGGTCAAGCGCAACACAATTGAACTGGCGATGTTTCATTTTATTTTTACTTATTAGCTGAATGATCTGTATTGCACCAACCACCGGTTGGCAAAAGCCGGACGTTTTTTGTCAGCATTTGCGCGGTCCCATTTGAATTTGCTACGTTCCCGTGCCTTGCGTTTCAGACCACCGCACCGAGAAGCGAACCAGCTCCGCCGCCGAGTTCAACTCAAGCTTCGTCTTGATGTTCGCGCGATGAACTTCCACGGTCTTGACGCTCAAGTGGAGTTTTGCCGCAATTTCCCGCGTTCCCTTGCCCCGACCGACGAGCTGGAACACTTCAAATTCGCGGTCGGTCAGTTTTTCCACCGGCGAACTTTCGGTTCCGGCGCGGCGCCCGGAAAATATCTCCAGGATTTCCGCCGAAATTTTTTCGCTGACATAAATTTTGCCGTCGAGCACCTGCCGGATGGCCAGCATCAATTTTTTGCCGCCCTCCTGCTTCATGATGTAACCGCGCCCGCCCGCCCGCAGCACCCGCTCGGCGTAAAGCGATTCGTCGTGCATGGAGATGACCAACACCGCCAAGCCGGGCTGGACCACCTGAAAATCCTTGATGAGTTCGAGGCCGTTCTTGCCCGGCAATGAAATGTCCGCCAGCACGAGGTCCGGCTTAAGGACGCCGAGATTGTCGAGCGCGCTTTCCGCATTTTCCGCCTCGCCGCAAACAGCCAGATCCGGTTCCGCGCCGATGAGCTGGGCAAGCCCCTGCCGCATCATCGGATGATCGTCCACGACCAAAATGCGCCATTTTTTCTGCGCCGGGGATTTCTTGTTCATAAATTTTTTTGAAAGGAACAAATGACGGTCGTGCCCGGGCCGTCCATGCCGGAGCGCACTTCGAGCGCCGCATTCACGACGCCGGCGCGGTATTTCATGATGTGCAGGCCCATGCCGCCGCTTTTCTTCGTTTCTTTTGTGAAGCCGAGGCCGTCATCTGTGATGGTCAGGGCGCAGCGGTCGCCCGCCGGTTTCAAGGAAATCAGAATGCGCCTGGCCCTGCCATGTTTGATGGCGTTGTTGACGGCTTCCTGAACGATCCGATACAAATGCGTCGCGAAAACATTGTTTCGGATCAAAACCTGCCCGGAACATTCAAGGCGGCACTCGATGTGAAACATTTTTTGCACATGCAATGACAATTCCTGCAATGCGGACGTCAATCCGTTGGCTTCGAGTTCCACCGGCGAAAGCCCGCGCGCCAGCTTGCGCGTGTGGGTGATCGCTTCGCGGATGTGTTGCGCAATTTCTCCAACCTGTCTGGATTCGGCCTTCGATTTGGCCGCCAGTTTTTGCCCGAGCACCTGGCACATCATTTCGATGCCGGCCAGTTCCTGGCACAAACCGTCGTGCAAATCCTGTCCGATGCGCTGCTGCTCGCGGTTGCTGATTTCAGTGATTTCCTTTTCGAGATGCTTGCGCTCTGTGATGTCGCGAGCCACTTTTGAGGCACCGATGATTTTTCCTTCCTTGTCGCGGATTGGCGAGACGGTCACGGAAATGTCAATCAGCTTGCCGTCCTTGCGCCGCCGGATGGTTTCGTAGTGTTCCACGGACTCGCCGCGCCTGATTTTTTCAAGGATGCCCGGTTCTTCATCCTTGCGATCATCGGGAATCAGAACCGATATGTGCTTGCCGGTCATTTCACGGGCCGAATAGCCGAAGACCATTTCCGCGCCGCCGTTCCAACTGGTGATATGTCCGTCCAAAGTCTTGCCGATAATGGCGTCATCCGAGAATTCAACCAGCGCGGCGTAATGCACCAGAGCTTTTTCCGCCTCCTTGCGCTCGGTGATGTCACGCACAAAACCTGTAAATATCCGGCGGCTGGCCAGATGCACTTCGCTCACGGACAAATCCATCGGAAAGGTTGAGCCGTCTTTGCGACGGCCGACGACTTCGCGGCCGATGCCGATGATTTTGGCGTGACCGGTCTGCCGGTAGTTTTTGAGGTAGCTGTCATGTTCATGCCGGAACGGTTCAGGCATGAGCAGCTTGATGTTCTGTCCGACGGCTTCATCCGCCTTGTGGCCGAAAATTTTCTCGGCCGCCGGGTTGAAGGACTCGATGGTGCCGCGCTCGCTAATCGTGATGATGCCTTCAACGGCGGTTTCCAAAATCGCACGCAGCCGCTCTTCGCTGTCGCGCAAGGCGTTCGTGTGTTTGACTTGTTGCACTTCGTTGGCGTCCGCTGTTTTTTGCAGTTTCCCGACCATTTCAATCAATTCGGCGCGCGTCAACCGGCTGTGGCCTTTCATGGGCCGGATAATAATGAATCCCGGCTGCAAAACACGCCAAAAGAGGCCCCGGCTCACACATGCGCCAGGCGCACGCGATAATCCGTGGGCGACCGGCCCAGGATGCGTTTGAAAACGCGATTGAAATGTGTCAGTGACTGGAAGCCGACTTCGTAGGCGATCTCGCTCACACGCAGGTTCGGGTTTAGGAGGAGGTTTTTCGCCCGCTCCAGGCGCACGCGCGAAAGATAATCGGTGAAATTGATGCCGGTCTCCCTTTTGAAAATCTTGCAAAAATAAAATTTGCTCGTGTGAACCGCGCTGGCGACCTTCTCCAGCGAAAGGTCGTCGGTTTGATGGTCGCTGATGAACTGTTTGGCGCGCGCGATGATCGGCGGTTCGGCATTCTGCTCGCGCACAACAATCTGGTTGCTTGCAATCGAAAGATGCTCGGCAAATATGGTCAGCAGCTTGACGACGGAATCATGTTCGCGCCCCGACAGGACGCGCGTGCCGAAATAGGCCTCATCCAGTTTTTTCAGATCCGTTTCCACGCCCCAGCCGGCGAGCATCCTGGCAGTGCGCCTGAATTGCGTCCTCGTCGGCTTCTTGCAAAACACCTGGCCGGTGGTGAGGAAACCAATCAATTGCTCGCCCATCCGCACCGGCACGGCGGTGTCGCTCAGGCCGGCCTGGCATACGACGGTTTTTGGCGCATGGGTGGCGGTTTCGGAAAGCTGCTGCTGGGTTTGCAGGCACGCTGCACAAGACCCGCTTTTTTGCGCGAGAATCTTGCAGAACGGGTTTTCGAAGTTCTTGCCGTGGTGCGGCAGCTGCCATGATTCCACCGACCGCAACATCATGGGCATTCCTGTCATTTCGCTGAACGCGCGTTCGTAGTCCTGGTAGATCTTCGAGCCGGTCAGCGTTTCAATCAGATGTTTTGTCATAATTGTCGTCTTTCTTTTTTTGCACAGAACCAATTTTGTTCTGATGAGAGCAAAATAGGGTAAGTCGGCGGAACGAACAATTGGGGATGCGCCTGATTGTGCATGGGGTAAAACCATTAGGAAGACTAGGGGAATCCCTTACTGCTAACTAATCATCGCCGCCGGGTTTCCGCCCTGTGCCGGGTCCGCCGCCATGCTAAAACACCTCGGCCTTCAGGCCGCTGACTTCCCTCACCTGCTGGGCGATGTGCGCAAGCAATTTCAAAGGCAGGTGTCCGCAGCGCGAATGCTCCGATGACCGTGTGGCCGAATAAATCTGAACGAGCGGGATTTGAGCGCCAGCCAGCCGCAGTTCATTCAGCCGCCGGGCATATTGCATGATCTCCGATTCGGATGGCTCTTGGCCATCCAGCAGTGGAAAAAGGCTTTGAATGATGACAGGCCGCTGGCGGGCAACCAAAAGGATGTTCTCCAGAATTTTTTCAAGGGAACAGGCCGCTTGATTCACCCTGTTCATGTATCGCTGGGTTCCGGCATCCATCTTGGCCCAGATTTCGTCCTCTTGCGTGAACAATTTCAACCCGTCCTGCACCTCCTGCAAATCTAGGCGGGACGCGTTGGTGATCAGCACAATTTTGAAGAATGGAAACCGGCCCAGCGCGCGGACGTGAACCACGTTGCGGAGGGTGTCGAGAAAATTCGGGCAAAGCGTCGGTTCGCCATCGCCGCTCAAGGCGACTTGCCGCAGTTCCGGCACGGCATCCGACTTGTTGTGGTGGCAGGCAAAATCCATAAGCCCACCGGAGCAGGCAAGCCACAAGGTGCGCTGCAATTCCACTGCCATCAATTTCACGTCTATCGTTTTTTTGGGCGAATGCACGGTGCGGTTGACCTCGCAATACGCGCAGTTGAAATTGCAGCGTTTGTCCGGGTTCAAGTTCACGCCGATGGACAGCCCGCGTCCGCGCGGCGACACGACCGCATAGACAAATCGGTTGCCCAGGAATTCCCGCGGACTGGCAAACACCTGCCCGGAACAATCAGGATGACGGGCGGGTTTGTCCCCAATATGAAGATGTGTTGCAGTTTGAGCATTCATGGACTGTTGCTTTTTCTTTGCGCGACCGACCGCGACGGATCAGGTTGAAGCCGCCGGAATCAATGCCGACTAATGACTTGATCATCAGGATGCGCAAGTGCGCCGCGCCGCGCTCCACCTTTTTTGGCGGATACGCATCATTTATTGCGGTGCTGTTCCGCTGCCTTTCCGATGCTTGCCATGAGGGGACTGAACGGCGACAATGTCATTTTAGAAATGCCACCGACCTCACTTGAACATATCATCCCGGAACTGCGGGACGCCATCGGCCCGGTGATCCTGATTTCCGGCGTCGGCCTATTGCTTCTGACAATGACCAACCGGCTGGGCCGGGCCATTGACCGCGCGCGGCAGTTGAAGCATGAACTTTCCATTCGTGCAGGCCATGACCGCGAACAGACGCTTGCGCAGGTGACGATTCTCTACCGCCGCGCGAAAATCATCCGCTTGAGCATCACGCTGGCGGCCACGAGCGCATTGCTGGCGTCCATGCTGATCGTGGCGCTGTTTGTGACCGCGCTGCTTGAGGCGCAGCAGGGATTTTTGATCGGTCTGCTCTTCATAGCCTGCATGGTTTCGCTGTTCGCGTCGCTCGTCGCGTTCATCTGCGACATCAACCTTTCATTGCACGCGCTGAAATTGGAACTGGAAGGAATTGCGCCGGCCGCGAAATAGTTTCAGCTTTTTCGCGTGTCCTGCGTTTGCCACATTTTGCCGTCAGGTATGATTTGAGCGCTTGAATTGCATGGCAACGCCGTTAAAAAAATTTGAAGGGTGGTCCAGGTCGTTTGTGGCAGTCGTCTGCATCGGGCTGGTGGGCGTGATCGGCTTTTTGGATTACATCACCGGCTACGAAATTTCTTTTTTCATATTTTATTCAATTCCAGTGCTCCTGGCAGTTTGGCGCGTAGGCGTTCCCTTTGCAGTTCTGGTTTCCGTGTTGAGCATGATGACGTGGCTTGGCAGCAATGTTGCGGCAGGCCTGCGTTTTTCCAATTGGTTTGTGCCCGTTTGGAATTCCTCGATTGCGGTCATTTTTTATCTTCTGGTCGTGCGCCTTTTCACCTTGCACCGGGAATTGGAGGATCGCGTGCGCCAGCGGACGGGGGCTTTGACGCAGGAAATGCACGAGCGCAGGCGCCTGGAAAAGGAATTGCTGGAAGCCGGCGAACGCGAGCAGCGGCGCATCGGCCACGATCTTCACGACAGTTTGTGCCAGCATTTGACGGGCACGGCGCTGGCCGGGCAGGTGCTCGGCAAAAAGCTGGCGGACAAATCGCTGCCGGAGGAGGAGGCGGCAAATCATTTGGTGGAGCTTGTCGAGGAAGGCATCGAGATGACCCGCACAATTGCCCGAGGGCTTCATCCTGTCGAAATGCAGGCTGAAAATCTGGCGGATAATTTTCACGAACTCGCCGTCACCGCCAGCGAACGTTTCAGCGTGTCCTGCAAGTTTGAATGTCCGCAGCCAGTGCAGCTTCACGACACCAGCGCCGTGACCCATTTATATCGCATCGCGCAGGAGGCCATCACCAACGCAGTCCGGCACGGCAAGGCCCGGCACATCAACATCTGCCTTGATTCCGAAGACAAGGAGACCGTCCTGACAGTTATAGACGACGGCACGGGATTGCCGGCCAATGCGCGGAACAACCAAGGAATGGGATTGCGCATCATGGCTTATCGCGCCAGCATGATCGGCGCGGCGTTCAACATCGAACGTCTGCCAATGCGCGGCACGCGCGTCACCTGCACGCTGCCGGCAACCGTTGAAAATCATGGCCCAAAAAAATAAGATTCTGCTCGTGGACGACCATCCGCTCGTGCGCGAATGGCTCGCCAATTTGATCAACGAACAGACCGACCTTCGCGTCTGTGGCGAAGCGAGCAACGCGCCCCAGGCTTTTCAAATGATCGGCGTTGAGAATCCCGACATCGTGATCGTGGACATTTCGCTGGAAGGCGGTTCAGGAATCGAGCTGATCAAAAACATCAAGGCCGCCCATCCCGGCGTGGCCATGATCGTGCTTTCCATGCACGACGAGTCGCTTTATGCCGAGCGCGCCCTGCGCGCGGGCGCTCGAGGCTACATCATGAAACGCGAGGCGACAAAAAAAATCCTTCAGGCCATTCGCGCCGTGCTCGTCGGAAAACTTTACATCAGCGACAAGATTGCCGGCGCGATGGCGGAAAAGTTTGTTGACGGTCGTCCGACGCTGCCAATTTCCCCGGTCGAACAATTGAGCGACCGCGAACTGGAAGTGTTTCAATTGCTCGGTCGCGGCTACAGCACCCGGCAGATCGCCGACCATTTGCGACTCGGCTTCAAAACGGTCCAGACCTATTCCGCCCGGCTCAAGGAAAAGCTCAATCTCGACAACGCCACGCAGCTTTTGCACGAAGCCATCCGCTGGCACGAAAGCCAACAGACAAAATAATCGGTTCTCCGCTTGGACAGCATGTAGGGTTTAGACCTACAATAAGTTTAGGCCATGCTCTACATATTTTCCCGGGCGGATGGACTATTGTAGCGTCAAGGCTGCTTTTTGCAGTCCGGTTGTGGTTGCGACAGGCAATCAGTGGACATTTGCATTCATAATATAAACCCGCCTGTCGTCTCGTTCACGCTGCAACCAAAACGAAAAAGAAACGTATGAAGACGACCAAACCCTCGCGCAGAGCGGGCTTCACGTTGGTGGAAATCATGATTGTCGTGGCCATCATCGGCCTGCTGGCAGCAATTGCGATCCCCAACTTCATTAAAGCTCGTGCCACATCGCAGGCCAATGCCTGCATCAACAACCTCCGCCAGATTGATGCCGCCATCAACGAATGGGCGCTGGAAAATGGAAAATCCAACCTCACGCCTGTTAACGGCACTCAAACCGTTTCCGGTTACATCAAGCTGAATTCCCGAGGGAGCGTTCCTGGCTGTCCGGCGGGCGGCACTTACCTCACGGGCAATGTCGGTGACTTGAAACAGGTATATTGCACACTCTCGAGTCTGACCCCGGGACATTTCCTGCCATAACCAGCATTTGATTTGCAAAAAGAAGGGTCATGGCTTGTGCCGCCCCGTCTTTGGAATCAAGGCAAGGCATTGATTGACCCCATTTCTTGAACAGGGATTGCTGATGCGCGGGCAATTTCGCGACTGTCATGTGATATCCCAGAGTGTGCGAATGCAGATTCGCATCAAGGCACCCGGATGATGTAAAAGCCCTGTGGCAGATTTGTGTTCATGCCGTTGGTGAAGTTGAAATTGCCGTTTTCATCGAACTGGTTGGTCAGCACCGGCGTCCAATCGGCCGGCGGCGCGATCATGTTTGTGGAAACCAGAACGTAGTAGATGCCTCCTGGCAGGCCGCCCGACCCGCCCAGCACCAAGCCGCTGCCTTCCTTGTTGACCGCCTTGAATTGCGCCACCGTAATCGCCTGGGCAATGGTGTTCGTGCTGGGCAGGTAGTTGCCATCGCCTGAATATGCGGCGGTGATGATGTTGGTGCCGGGTGGCAGCAATGTCGTGTCCGTGCTTGTTGCCACGCCACCGGCCAGTGTCTCGCTGTCAAAGAACACGCCGTTGGTAAGGAACTGCACTGTCCCGGTGGGCGTGTCCACTCCGGCAACAGTCGCACTGAATATCACATCGCCTTCGTAGGGGGCGGGATTGGTCGAGGAAGTGATTGTTGTGCTGGAATTGGCCGGAGTGATGACGCCGGTGGCGGTGGTGGATGTCGAGGTGAGCGTGTAATTTCCAGCCGTCGTCCCGAACAGACTCAGGGCCGTGACGTTGACGGTGTAGCTTCCTGCGTTCTGATTCGTGAATGCGGCCACCGTGCCGCTGTTGCCCAGATTGACATCGTCTCCGCCGATCACCCCGGTCAATGACCGGCTGGCAATCGTTGCCGGCGCGGTCGTGCCGTCGTAGGTCTTGCTGTTGAGGGTGATGACGGGTGTCACTGAGGCGGTGCTGACACTCACGCTAACATTCAAGGCGAGCGAGTTGTAGTCGTTCGTGTCGGTCGGAGTAAATGTCGCCGGCTGGGCCGCCGTTCCAGCGGTGGGCGACGTGTTCGTTGCTGTGAAGGCGAAGCTGCCGGATAACATCGTGCCTGCCGTGTTGGTAACGATGCCTCCGCTCAAGGTCGAGGCGCTCAATATCTGGCCGTAGGTGATGGCCGAAGCGGTTGGCGGGATGTTCAATGCCGGCGTCTGCGGATTGACCGTCTGGTTCGATGCGCCCGATGTGCTGCCGGCAAAGCTGATGTCACCGGCAAAGACAGCCGTGATGGAATGTGAGCCGGCCGAAAGCTGGGTGCCGGTCGTTGTAAATGCCGCCACACCGCCGCTGGTTGTGGATCCTGTGCCAATGACGATTGAACCGTCTTTGAAGGTGATTGTGTCGCCAGTGTTTGGCGCAGGCGAAACTGTGGCGGTGAATGTCACCGGCGTCCCATAAATCACCGCGCTCAACGCATTGAGGCTCGTCGTTGTGGGAACGATTGTTGAAACCACGGACAATGTCCCGCCGGTGCTCAAAGTGTTGGTGTTCCATGCCAGGCCGGCAGAAAGTGTCGGAAGAATTACATTCGCGAATGCACCGTTGAAGATTGACGCGTTGAACAGCTTGAAGCTGTCGCCTGCCGTGAACGCCATGCCGCCGATGTTTGTCACGATGAGCGTGCCGCCTTCGGTCAGCGTGCCGGAAATGTTCACTGAGTCATTCGTCAGGGGTGAGTGTTGAACTTGCATGAACGTCGAGTTTTCCGCCGCCAGCGTCAGATTGTTGCCGAGGGTCAGTGCACCCAATGGATTGCCCGGTGAAAGAGAGCCGCCGCTTTGAACTGTGACAGCACCGGAAATGATTCCGTTGCCCGCAAGCGTCCCGCCGCTGGCAACGGTGACCGCACCGGAACCTGTGCCGCTGCCGGCGAGATTGTTGATTTGCAATACGCCGCCGTTGATTGTCGTGCCCCCGCTGTAAGTGTTCGCGCCGGTGAGGTTGAGCTGGCCGGTTCCAGCCTTGATGACGACGGACGGGTTGGCTGATCCGTCATGGATGACGCCATCAAATTCCGTGTTCGTATTGGCCCCGCCGATGGTGTAGGTCACGGCTGCTCCGCCGCTATTGTTCCCATTCAGCACGGTCCCGGAACCACCGGCCAGACCACCCAAGGCAATTGCTGTTGCACCATTTCGAACCGTGGCCGTGGCGGTTCCGGTTCCCAAATTGAAAACGGCGTTGCCGTCGCCTGAAGTGCCGTTGAATCGCAGCGTCATCGGCGAACTGCCCAGCACCAGCGTCCCGGCCCCGGTCATCGAGCCTGTCAAATCGAACACGAGACTGCCCCCGCTGGAAAACAAGGTCAGCGTTCCTGCGTCGTTCAATGTGGCTATGCCGGTGCCGCTGTTGCCATTGCCGATGATGCTGTTGGTGCCGTTCACGAGGACGTTAGGCAGCGAGTTTGCCGTCACGACGGTCACGGAACCTGTGTTGTTCAGCGTCACAGTTCCGCTGGCGGGAATTGCCGCGCCAATTGAAAATACAAGGCCACCACCATTTACAAAGGTGCCGCCAGTGTAGTTGTTCGTGCTGGAAATAGTCACGATGCCGGCATTGGACTTGACCAGGCTCGTCGCGCCGGAAATGCCCGCACCGCTCATGGCATAGCTGACGGCGGAATTGGCGAAGGTGACGGAGCCGGGATTCACGACGCTGCTGATCACAACATTTGTGCTGATGGACGAATCGTTGAAAAGCACGTTGTTTTCATCGGCATAAGCCACGGGATTGCTCCCGTTGACCCAGTTGGTTGTCGTGGTGTCCCATGCCGAACTGGCCGTGCCGGACCAGACCAATCCCGACGCAGAGTTAATGCTCGGCGTTGCGCTGGCTTCGGTGGAATTGGCGCTGGTGCCACTGGTGCCTGTAGCGGTGACAACATAATAATAGGTCGTGCCGTTGAGTAAATTGGTATCGGTGTAGGCCAGATTGGTCGTGGTGGCCACGGTCGTGGTCTCATTCCCGCTGCTCAACCCTCGCTTGATGGCATAGTTTGTGGCGCTGGCGGATGCAGACCAAGTCAGCGCAATTTGGGCGTTGCCGGGAAATGCATTCAGGCTTGCGGGTGCCGCAGGCGCCGTGCTGACGATGGCGGAGTTGCCCGAAACACCGCCTGCATTCATCGCCACGACGGTGTAGGAATAAAGCGTGTTCAAGGCGAGACCGCTGTCAGTGTAGTTGGTGGTGGTCACGCTCATGACATAATTGTTCGGAAAAGTGAAAGGTCCCGTGGCACTCGTGGAGCGAAAGAGGATATAACCGACGGCACCACTGACTGGCGACCAACTGATGGTTGGCGACTGGTTGGTGGTAGTGATGCTGTCACTGATGTGGACGTTGCCGGGTGCGGTCGCAGGCGGCGGAGGCAGCGGCTTGGCGGTGATCGCCAAGGACGCCGCGCTGGAACCGCCGGCACCGGTGGCTGTCACGATATAGCTATAGGTGCAGCCCAGCGTTCCGGAGGCATCGGTATAGGTGTTGTTTGTGGCGGTGTTGCTCAAGGTGATGTAAAACGGAACATAACCCGTCGGCAAGTTGACCACCGTGCCGCGCTGGACGGTGTAATAATTTGCACCGGACACGGCGTTCCAGTTGAGCGTGACGGAATTATTCGTGCTTGCGACGACGACCGACGGAGTTACGGGGGCTGTTGTAGAAATTCCCGCAGACGGCACAATGCCCGCGCTCTGCGGCGAATTGCCGCTGTTGCCAACGGGATTGACAGATTGCACGACGTAATAATAAGTCGAGCCATTGACTGCGGTGCTATCCTCGAATGTCGCGTTCGCCGGGCCGCTGCCGCAGACGGGACCAACCAAACCGTTGGCGATGGATGCATAACCGCTGCCAGAAATGGTTGAACGCAGTAAATTATAGCTGGTTGCTCCGGGTGTCACCGGCCAGCAAATCAAATTGCAATTATTGCCGGCGTAAGCCGTCACGCCGGACGGCGGAGGCGGCACATAGCCGGTCAATTCCAGCCGGATGTAATCATACATCGCGCAATTGGCGAAGTAGCCGCCTTTGCGCATATTGATGTTGATCGTGTTGTTGCCCGCGTGAAGCA
>CAYPTV010000016.1:0-12539 GCA_964413505.1 uncultured Bifidobacteriaceae bacterium
TTGATTTTCCGGCGCGAAGTAATCGTTCAACAAAAATGCGCCGTTCGTAAATTTGAAGGCGTGTGCCTTTGACGAAGGCTTTTTTTTGGCCGGGGCGAATTACTGGCGGTTTTGGGAGATTCATATTTGAAATAAATCAGTCTGCGCTTGTGACAGACGTGACGACATGACGTTCGCCCTGCGTCTGTCACGAGTGTCACAAGTGTCACGGGGCAGCTTGCCGGTTTTCATATTCGCGCCTTGGTGAATGACCCATTGCCAAAACTCCCAAAACTCCCAAAAGGGTGCTTTTGGGGCTTTTGCCACATTTGGCGGAGGGTTTTTCATTCCATGAGTGTTGCCAATCGGACGACTTCGCTGGGGCGTCCGCCCGTTTCCACGCGCTCTACGGTGAACCGTTCCGAGAATTGTGCGGCAAGGATTTGAACCTCCTCCAATTTGAAACCGTGGCTCTTGTCGAGGTTGCGGAGTGTTTCCTTGCCGCCCGGTTTACCCGCAAGGATGGTTTGAAGCGCATCCGCGCGCGAGACGCGTTTCTGCATCCGGGCCGCATTGGTGATCTGTAAAGCGGAGCGGGCGCACCAGCGCATGATTTCCACCGCCCGCGCCGCTTGCTCGCCGGTGAGTTCCTGTGCGTCGAGGTTATCGGCCACGCATTGCCCGATGGCAAGACGGATGGCATTTTCCCGCCAGCGTCCAAGCTCCGCCTCAATGTCGTGATATTCGCCGCACCGGAGCCGCACACTTTCGTTGTGGAATTGCCGGAAGATTTCGCGGGCTTCCGGTGTGCAAGTGATGCGGCGCGGATTTTCAGCAAGGGTTTCACGCCGCGCAAGAATGCCACGAATAAGTTGCTGCCATGCCGTTTCCGTCGCGCCGTTTATTTCCCGGTGGATGCCATCATCTTCGAGCGGTTCCGTCTCCACGATAAACGTGATCGTGCGCGCCGTCATGCCGCGCTCAAAGGCTTCTTCGTTGCCCATGAGTTCGAGGAGAATGGAAGGTTGCACCAGCAAGAGCATGGAGAGGCAAGGTTTGATCTGGCAGGTTCCGCGCCCGATGCGGTCGCTCCGCCACGGCTCCACACTGTAGCCGGACAAGCAAAGGTCGAGGTCTGCCGCATCGCCCTTCGTGTATTTGCCGAGTATGACGCGGACAGCCGCGCCTGCTTCCGGCGAGTAGCAAAACAGGCCGAGGTTGTTCCGCTTGAATTGGCGTTCCATCGCTTCACTGGTGGCGTTGCCCAGCCAGTAAGTAGGCAGAGCGTCGAGGAAAGGAGCAATGGCGTCGAGGCGGGCGTGTGCTCGTTCCAACTCGCGCCGGGTTTCCTCCTTTTCCATTTCGCCCATTGGTTTCTTGGCCTTGCCCGTCCCGGTCTTGCCGGTGGCGAGTTCGTTCACCAACACGTTCACGCGCTTTTCTAGGATGGCTTTTTCCGTTTTCAGTTTCGGGAGTTCGTTTTTTTTGAAGTCCGCTTCAAGTTCCGCTGAAGCGTCAAGCAATGGACGCACCAGCACGCCAACCACGCTGCCCTTGCCGGCGGATTTCGGCAAAGCTGGAATGACGTAAAGGTTGCCGTGGCAATCTTTGCCATTCACGGCTCTCGTTAGCATGAAGGCGTTGCCCAGTGCGCCACTCACGATGGCGACGGCGCACATGGCGGGGAGTTCCACCGGAACGCGATGAACGTCCGCCACGTTTTCCACCATTGCGCGCATGACGGGATTGAGCGCGTGAATCGGAAACTTGCCCGGCTCCAAGTTTGGCGTGGCATTATCCACCGCTGCCGCGTCTGGTTGGCCGCTGCTGGGCTTGTAAATACGGCGGGGTGTTTTCATGGCAGCAAATTCCAAAGAGTTCGTTCCGTTTCAAAATCGTCAGAATGAATGGACGTTAAATCGTTCAAATCTTTTACGGCGGATTCATCTACGCGATGCAGTCCCGCAAAATCAAACGCATCATAGTCGGCTCCCACGGTTTCAAGCTGGCGTGCCCAGCGTTCGATGGCTTCGCGCCCGCCATCGTCCGCGTGGCCGAAAATGCGGATGCGTTTTCGTGCAAAGAGGGGAAGTGCGTCAGGAGGAATTGAAAGTCCCGCGCCAAGCATGGCAACGGCGCTGCAATCCGTTTCACGATTTTCACAATAGATGAAATGAAACGCGGCCAGCAGATCGGGACTGCCTTCGCACAAGCCAATGGCAGGGAAATTTTCCGCTTCGCCGATGCCAACCGGCCAAGCGGCCTGCGAACCGGGCAATGTCCATGCTTTCGCGCCGATGTCCGGCCAAACGTGCCCGTCCATCCGTCGCGCTTGGGCGTTCATGCGCGCCGAGTCCGTGATAATCCATGCTTCTGCGTTTTTCAATCTTGCGAACTTGAGCAAGCCGCGCCCGCTGGCAAGGGCTACGGCGTCCGGGGACACGTTGCGAAGATTTGCAAGCCGCTGAAAATCCGCCGCTGTGCCTGTGCGGAATGCGGGGAAAACGGGCTTTGTGGTCGCCGCCTTGATTTGTGGACGGGGTGCTCGTGGCGGAGATGTGAAATGTCCGCTGGCAAGTTCAATGAATTTTCGGCACGCCTCTTTTAGAGATAAACCGCTGGCACGTTGGAAAAAATCTACCGCGTCACCGGATTCGCCAGTAGCAAAATCGTTAAATAGAGTTCCGTCCACGTTCACGGAAAAACTCGGCTTGCGGTCTTTTCGGAATGGCGATTTACAAGACGTTCGCGGCTCGCCCGGCAAATTGAAATGCCGCCAAATACCGTGAATGTTAAGCCGTGTCTTTGCGTCTGCCAAAGTTGACTGCCCTGAAGGGATGGGGTAAGATGTTTTCATCAGTTAGTTTTCCGCCGCGTTTTTCCTGTCACGGAGCGCGGCGGATTTTTTTGGGATTCAAATTACTAATTCCTGCTTTTTCTTCGCGGATGCTGAACGGCCTGCTGCGCCGCGAGGCTCACGGGCGAACTCTCCGCGCTCGGCGCGTTTCAGAAACTCCGAAATGTCGTCTCGTTTCAGAAATGGCCGCCCGGCGATGTTTATGGGATGCAACCAACCGGATTGAACCCATCTCCAACCTGTTGTGTCACTGCGTCCGATTTGACGCAGCCACGCGGCTTGTGAAATCAGTTCGGGCGTCTCGTTGTTTGCAATGTTGTGTCGTTGCATAGGGCATTATTAAACACCCATGCGCGCGGCGAAATTTGGTGAGTTTTAGAAAATGAGCCGTAGCGTGGGCATTGGCAAGCCACAGCGCGGTATCAACAAAGCCAGAAACTAGCTTTCACAAGCCGAAAAACTTTGAAAATTATTTGACAGGGTAAATCAGTTTTCAGGTATGCCCGCAGTGGGCAGACTAGAAGCGGCACTGCTCGGCCTTTTCGACTTGAATTGTGCGCCCCGTTTGCTTTGCCTACCCAAACCGGCCTTTTGCTGTTTCAGCCAGAGTCGCTTGAACCGATCCCGCCTCAATTTGCAAAGGTCTGGAAGAGGAATTCGATTGTTTTGCAAACAATCTTTTTTGACAGCTTCGCGTTCCTTTGGGAAAAGGTCGGCGCGTTTTTCGTAGTAGCGGCTGACGGCGGCTCTGATCGCGGTTTGCTTCATCTGACCTTTGTTTCGTTGCTTCGGTTCAGGAGGAAGGAGTGGTAATTGGCCTGATCCCATTAAGTTGCTGTTTTCGATTTCATCGAAGCTAACTGTGATCTGGCGCGCGAACAGAAGGCTCGCAGCCCATTTTTTTTGAGGTTTCCTCAATGTGTCCAAATAGTCCTGCGCCTCAATGAACAAATCGTGCGCGATATGAACTGATTTAGAAGGGGCGACTTTCGGCACCTTCTTGCCAATCATCGGAGATGCGATCATTGCTAATGTTTCGGCATTCATGGATGTATCTACTCGCAACAGCACTGGCTCACAGAATTCTTCTCGTGCAGGAAATTCTTTTTCGGGTATGGGGAATTGTTTTCCATCGTTTCCGTTGCATTTATTGTCGCCCATAGGCCACTCACCCGCGTTCCATTTGCGTGCATTATCTACTGTATCTTTCACGCGGGAATACGCTCCCCATGCTATCTCGAATTCAAAATCATGCAGCTTCCGGCCATTGATGGATGGCTGGACTCTGTGCTTCCAATATGCTTTTGCAAATCGAAGTTCATCAAGCAGCCAATTACGGTAATCTTCTGGAGTGCGGAATTCCGTTTCGGCAATGCTCGCCGTGACCTTCGCTGATGGTTTTGCCAATGCAGAGATTTTTGGGGTTTCAGACATAAAAATCAACCCATCGCCACTTGCGGCATCGCAACCACGGTCGGGCCAAAATTCATTCGCGTTGCCTGTAACTGCGCGTGTTCGTTCGACAGATGCCCATAAACTTTGCCGATTAAAATGCCGCCGTCTTTGTGGCCGACCCAACGGGCAATTGTCATGAAGTCAATCCCACTCATCACGGCGAACGAGATAAAATGGTGTCGGCAGTCGTGGAAGCCAAACTTTTGCAAGTGATCGGGCAGCACCTTCTCTTTGTATTCGAGTCGCGTGCTCTGGCATTGCGGACACACTTTCGGTGTCTCCTTGCCGAACGTGACCTTGTTACAGTCCTTGCAAATGCAGCCCGATACAGCCCGCGTCAGCAGCAGGGATTCCCTGAAAGTCATTGCGCGGTCATCTTGGTCGCCTCGTTGCGGACTTGGAAACATCCATTGCGAGTCCGGCGCGCGGCGGGCGTGCATGGCCTTGAGGTGGGTTTCCAATTCGGTGTTGAAGTCCACGCGCCGGGCTTCACGGTTCTTTGTATCGCCGTCCGCGCCGATGGTGAGGAGCTTTTGGTCGAAGTTCACGTCAGTCCAGCGCAGCTTTATGCTTTCCTGCTCACGCGCGCCGCACAGTGCCAGCAGCCGGATATAATCGGCGAACTCCACGCCGTTCTTTGAGGCGGTCAGCGCCGCTTGGCAAAACAGGTCAATATCTTCGCGCGTGTAAAGACGGCGGGCTTTCTTTTCGGAACGATGCCACGGAATTCCATCCACCGGCAGCGTTTTGATGAAACCGTCTATTTTGGCATTTTTGAGCACGTTCCGCAAAACCACCAACGCCAGATTGCAGGTGCGACCGGCCTTGCCGCGCTGCTTGAGCTTCTGCAAATGGCCGGTGACGTGGTAGGGTCTGATCTTGTCGAGGGTCAGATGCCCGACAGATTCACGCAACTGTTTGAGGTGAACGCGCTCTGTGACCAGAGTGTCGGGTTTCTTGCCCGATGTGGTCAGCCGATTCTCGTAAGTCTGCTCAACGTAGTCAGAGAATTTCGGGCAACGGCCAATATGCCGCAGCCTGTCCTCGCCCCGCTCCACCAGCAGCGTGCGGAATTCCTCTTGGGCGGCGGCGGCGGTGTCGGCCTTCAATGGAACCCATTTGACCGCCTTGCGCCCGTCGTCGTCCTCGACGGTGATCCGGGCCACAAAACTCCCGTTGCGCCTCCACAGCCCGCGAATTGCGTGCTTGCGGTTGTCCACAACTTTGGTGTATTTATATCGTCGTGAGCTTGAACTTGAACCAGTTTGATTGCCCGGCGTTGCTTTGCGTTTCATACGGCAACACTGTCGCAAACTCTGTCGCAATTGTCAAGCTCGCGCAGAAATTAGTTGTAAGTAGTTGATAATTAGGTTGCCGATGTGGCGGAATTGGCAGACGCGCTAGACTCAAAATCTAGTATCCGTGAGGATGTGTGGGTTCGACCCCCTCCATCGGCACCACTTTCAATTTTCCGATGAAATGCCCGCAAATCTTTTCGTTCGCGTTGGCGGTGAGTTTTGCCGCGAAAGTGTCCGCCGCAATCATCGGCACCAATCCGCCCGCACCGCCGCTCACACCTGAACGCATCGCCGCGCTGCCTTCGGCGCAGCAGCCCGCTTGGAAAAATTATTTGGAGCAGTCCGTCCGGCAAATGCAGGCGGACAAAAACTTTCTCCACGCGGAAATGCGCGGCCGCAGCATGAATGAATCCATCACGCCGCCTTCCGCAAAATCCGCGGAAAATATTCCCCTCGGGAAAAGCGCCGGCTGGTATGCCGGCGACGATGCCAGACGCATCGCCGACATCATCGTCTCATTCCAGACTCCGGCAGGCGGCTGGAGCAAAAATCTGGACATGACAAAACATGCCCGCGCGCCGGGCGAAAGTTTTGCGTCCGACAGCCATTCGCGCTTCCCCGGCACGAACGACTTTGACCTGGCCGGCGACACCAGTTGGGACTACGTCGGCACTTTCGACAACGACGCCACAACCACCGAACTTCGTTTTCTCGCAAAGGCCGCCGCCGCCGGAACAAATCAGATCGCGCCATATCACGCGGCATTTCTGCGCGGACTCGGCTACATTTTCGCCGCGCAATTTCCAAACGGCGGCTGGCCACAGGTCTGGCCGCTGCAGGGCGGCTATCACGACAACATCACCTTCAACGACGACGCGATGATCAACGTCCTCAACCTGTTGCAGGACGTTTCTGCGGGAACAAACGAGTTTTCCTTTGTGCCTGAAAATATCCGGGCGCTCGCCGCCTCAAGCCTCAAGCGCGGAACCGCCTGCGTCCTCGCAACTCAGATTGTCGCGGACGCACGCCGCACCGTCTGGTGCCAGCAGCATGACGCGCTGACGTTGCAGCCCGCCTCGGCGCGCAATTACGAAATGCCTTCGCAGGCCAGCGCCGAAAGCGCGAAGGTCATGCAATTCCTGATGCAGCAGCCCGATCCCGATTCCAACATCGTCGCCGCCGTGGACGCCGCCGCCGCGTGGTTCCAGAAAACCGAAATGCACGACGTCGCGTTCAAGCCTGCAAACAACGACGGACGGCATCTCATTCCCGCACCGGGCGGCGGCCCGCTTTGGGCGCGCTATTACGAAATCGGCGGCGACCGGCCGATTTTCGGCGACCGCGACAAAACCATCCACGACAACGTGGACGAAATTTCCAGGGAGCGCCGCGATGGTTATTCATGGTTTAATGACAATCCCAAGCGGATGCTCGAACATTACGCGAAGTGGAAAAAGAACCTCGCCAAATCCGCATGAGCTTCAAGACTTTTGAAAAGCAGACGCAGGGCGTCCAATTGCTGCAACGCTCGCTCGCGCGCGGACGGCTCGGCCATGCCTATTTGTTTTCCGGCGACTCGCTGGAGAATCTCGAATCCCTCGCGCGCACCCTGGCGAAAACCCTCAACTGCCAAAATCCGGTCAAAACAAAAAATGCCGCGACCGATTGCTGCGACGAATGCCAGAGCTGCCGGAAAATTGAAAATGACACGCATGCAGACATCCATTGGGCGCGGCCCGAATCCAAGTCGCGCGTCATCACGATTGACCAGACGCGCGAATTGATGCAGCAAATCCAGCTCAAGCCGACCGAGGCCGCGCATAAAGTCGCAATCATCGCCGCGGCCGACCGCCTGAATCCGCAGGCCGCGAACGCCTTTCTCAAGACGCTCGAAGAGCCGCCGCAAAATTCCGTCTTGATCCTGCTCTCGACCGAACCACAACGGCTGTTGGAAACAATTTTGTCGCGCTGCCTGCGCCTGAATTTTTCCGGCGACGGGAAACGCGAGTTGAATCCCGCCGAGGCCGGCTGGCTGGAAAAATTCGGCGGTCTCGCCGCGTCCGAACAGAAAAGTCTGCTTGGCCGCTACCGTTTGCTCGATGCGCTCCTCCAAAAACTGGCCGAAATCCGGTCGCAGGCTGACGAAAAACTTGCCGCCGGTTCCCCACTCGAAAAATACGACGAGGTGGAAAAAGATTTGCGCGAAAAATGGGAGGACGAGCTTGCCGCCGCGATTGAATCCGAATACCGCCGCCGCCGCGCCGATCTGCTTCTGCTTTTGCAATGGTGGCTGCGCGATGTCTGGCTGCATTCGCTCGCCGCCGGAAAAGAGCTGCTCAACTTCCCTGAAATTCCCGGCGCGGAAACCGTCGCCAAACGAATTTCGCCGCGACAAGCCTTGGAAAACCTGCAAACGCTTGAGCAAACGCAGCGGTTGCTTCATACCAACGTGCAGGAAGCCCTCGCGCTGGAAGTCGGCCTTTTGAAATTGCATTTTTGACAAGCCTGTAAGCCGCCGCTTTCGCGCGGAACTTGCAAATTGCGCCAAATCCAGTTTTAATCGTGCAGGATGTTGCGATTGAGCTGCCTTCTTTTAGTCTTCGAACTTGCTCTGGGGGCCCGGATGGCCGCCGGCGCGGAATCCGCCGAGGTCAACCTGGATTATGTTGCGCAGCGCGCCCTTGAACGCGCGCAGAAACCGTTTCACTCGCCTCGCGCCGACCTGCCCAAGGTTCTGCGGCAGGACAATCTCGATTATGACAAATACCGGGAAATCCGCTTCCGCCGCGACCATGCGCTGTGGTCGGAGGACAACCTGCCATTCCGCATTGAGTTTTTTCATCCGGGCTATCTTTATCAGGAGCCGGTCCATGTGAACGAGTTCACGGCGACACATGCCCAGCCCATCCGCTTCGTGCAGGAATTTTTCGACTACGGCAAGCTGGACATCGCGAATCAAATTCCGTCGAAGACCGGTTACGCCGGATTCCGCATTTTGTATCCGCTGAACCAGACGAACCAACTGGACGAACTCGGCGCGTTTCTGGGCGCGAGCTATTTCCGGCTGCTCGGCAAGGACCAGCGCTACGGCCTGTCCGCACGCGGGCTGGCGCTGAACTGCGGCGAGTCCGACCGGCCGGAGGAATTTCCCATCTTCACCGACTGGTGGCTCGGCAAGCCGCAGCCGGGCGACACATCGCTGAACTTGTTCGCGATCCTCGACAGCCCCAGCTGCACGGGCGCGTATGAATTTCACATCTATCCCGGCGAGACGACGGTGGCCGACGTTGACGCGGTCATTTATTTGCGCGAGGCGAAGGAAATCCGCGCCTACAGCACAAACCAGGCGCCGCTCAAAACCATCTGCCTGGCGCCGCTGACGAGCATGTTCTGGTTCGGCAAAAATTCCGAGCGCAAGTTCGACGATTACCGCCCCGAAGTCCACGACAGCGACGGACTGCTCGTGAAGATGAGCGGCGGCGAGACGCTCTGGCGTCCGCTCGACAATCCGTCCGTGATGCGCCACCAGATTTTTTACGCGCCGAACATCAAGGGCTTTGGATTGATGCAGCGCGAGCGTTCCTTCAACGCGTATCAGGACAGTTTCAATTTCTACCACCTTGAGCCGAGCGTGTGGGTCGAGCCTCGCGGCACCAACTGGGGCGATGGCGATTTGCACCTGGTTGAACTGAGCACCAGCTATGAGGGACTGGACAATGTCGTCGCGTTTTGGGATCCGAAGAACAAGCCCGCGCCGCTGCAGCCGTTTCGTTTCAGCTACACGCTCCGCTGGCAGGGCCGCGACGCCGACATCAAGCTTTCCGAAAACCGCGCGATTTCCACGCGCATCGGCCTCGACCTCTTCCAAAATTGCGAGAACTGCCGGCAGATTGTGATTGATTTCACCGGGCCGAAGCTGGATGCCGTCCCCGAAAACGACCCGCCGCAGGCCATCGCCAATTGCAGCACGAACGCCGCGATCCTGAACGACCAGATCATGCGCAACGCCGACATGAAATCGTGGCGCGTGATCTTGAAAATGCAGACCAAGCCCGGCAACGTTGATCCCGTTGACCTGCGCTGCACGCTGCAAAAAGGCACGAACATCCTGAGCGAAACCTGGACCTATCAATGGAGTCCGCCGTGAACGCCGCGATTCTGCCCGACGCCTCCGGGCGCCTCGCCGGACGCCCGCTCGAAGAATGGAACGACGCCTACGCGAAGGTTGAAAATTATTTCCACGCGCTCCGCATCCGCAACAAGGTGCTGCTGGGCGACCTCGTCCTGCGCGTGCTCGAACGCGCCCAGCGCCGCGCCCCCGCCGAGCCGGACCGCTCCGCCACGCAGATCGCCGCCGAGGAAATGGAGCGCATCGTGACCGAATGGTTTTCCGAAGTTTTGCAATCGCCGCCGACGAAGGCAGACAATTCCCTGTCCACGCGCGGACGCCTCGCGCTGCTCCTGGCGGACATGCCGGGCCGATGGCAGGAACAATTCCTGCGCCCCGGGCCGTGGCCGGAGGAATTCACCGGCGCCATGCGCGAGGCTTTTTTGCGCGCCGGGCCGGACTTCCAGATTTCGAAAATGACGCCGCGCCCGTTCGACCTCGGCCCCATCACGACGCTCACCAACCTGGGGCGGTTTCCGTATTTTCGGATGGCGCTCATCTGGGTGCTGTTCGCCCTGATGCTGGTCGTCATTTTCATCCTCACGCACTGAAGCCATGCCCTCAACCACGCCGCCAGTCCAAGTGGCACCGGTGCCGCGCCTCCAGCGTGGCTGGCGGCTCTTCATTTTTTATTCGTCCGCCCTGCTGCTCACCGGCGTGGTGTCGCTGCTGTTCGCCGACCTGCTCTGGCGCACCGGCTGGTCGGCGTCGCGCACCGTGCTGCTGGTCCTGTTTGTGATTTTGTTCCTGCTCGCCTCCGTCGGCTGCATGCACGGCGTGTATGGATTTTTTCTGCGGACGTTCGGCGACCGCCGCCGCATCACGAACCTGAAAAACTACCGCGACCAGAACATTGACGGCATCAGCACGGCGGTCGTGTTCCCCATTTACAACGAGGACAGCGTGCGCGTTTATGAAGGATTGCGCGCGACTTATGAATCACTCGCCAAAACCGGCCAGCTTGAGCGGTTCGACTTTTTCATCCTGAGCGACTCGACCAACCCGGACAAATGGATCGAGGAGGAGCGCCGCTGGTTTGAGCTGATCCGCGAGATGGACGCGCTCGGCAAAATTTATTACCGCCGACGCCTCGACAACGAAAGCCGCAAGAGCGGGAACATCCGCGACTTCCTCAGCGCCTGGGGCCGCCGCTACCGTTACTTCATGGTCTGCGACGCCGACAGCATCATGCGCGGCGAAACGCTCGTGAACCTGGTCAAGCTGATGGAAGTCCATCCGACCGTCGGACTGGTCCAGACCGTTCCCGCAATCGTCAACGCGGAAAGCCTCTTCGGCCGCATCCAGCAGTTCGCCAACCGCCTTTACGCGCCGGTCTTCATCGCCGGGCTGAATTACTGGGCGCTCGACCTGGGAAATTATTGGGGCCACAACGCCATCATCCGCACCGAGCCGTTCATGCAGTTCTGCGACCTGCCGCAACTGCCCGGAGAAAAGCCGTTCGGCGGCCAGATATTGAGCCACGATTTTGTCGAGGCCGCGCTCATGTCGCGCGAAAACTGGGGCGTCTGGTTCGCCTACGACCTCGAAGGCAGCTACGAGGAGACGCCGCAGGCCATGATCGAAAACGCCCAGCGCGAGCGCCGCTGGTGCCAGGGCAATTTGCAGCACGGCCTCGTGCTGTTCGCCAAGGGACTTCGCGGCGTGAGCCGGCTGCATTTGATCCTCGGCATCTTCGGCTACCTCGCCGGCCCGCTGTGGCTCGCGTTCCTGCTCACCTTCAATTTCATCTACGCCTACCAGAAACACACCGGCCTCTCGGACATCACCGTGCAGGCGTTCACGCCCTATTTGAGCGGATTGAGCGGCACGGCGCACGCCCTGCTCATTTTCATCGTCTGCATGGTCGTCATCATGCTCCCGAAATTCCTCGCGCTCCTCGACCTCGCCAACGACTGGCCCCGGCGCCGCGCGTTCGGCGGGCTGGCGCGCGCGGCGACCGGCGTCGTCGGCGAAACCGTTTTCTCCACGCTGCACGCGCCGCTGCTGATGCTCTGGCACACCCGCTTCGTCGTCACAAATTTCCTCGGCATCAGCGTCGGCTGGGCCACGCAGCAGCGCGCCGCCGGCGGCACCACCTGGCTCTTCGCCCTGCAACGGCACTGGGGGCACACGCTCATCGGGCTGGTGTGGGGCGCGTTGATGTGCCAGTTCGAACCGGCGCTGTTCTGGTGGTTCACGCCCGTGCTGGCCGGCATGGTCCTTTCCATCCCGTTGAGCGTGCTCACAAGCCGGCGACGCCTCGGCTCCCGCGCGCGCAACGCCGGATTGTTTCTCACGCCCGAGGAAATCAAGCTGCCGGACGAACTGCTTTCACTGCGCTCGAACATGAAAATCCACGAGCTGACCGACGACGCCACGCCGCCGCGCGCGCACGCCGGGCTTGCCGAGGTCGTCCTCGACCCCTACGTCAACGCCATCCACGTCTCGCTCCTGCGCGAGAAACAATTGAACCCCGTTTATGCCGAGCAATTTTCCAAACTCGGCGCGGGCAGCGACCGCGTGCAGCGGCTCGGCGAAAAACTGCTGTCCGAAGGCCCCGACAAACTGGACGCGCCCGAACGGATGCTGGTCATGGCCGACCAGCGCGTGCTCGTCTGGCTGCACCAGCAGGCATGGCAGCGCCCCGGCGAAACCCTCACGCCCTGGTGGCGCGCCGCGATCCTCGAATACAGCCGCCGGGATTGAACCCGGGACATGCGGGCATTGGTAACGGAGCGCGCCCGTCCTCGGGCGCAGCAACAAACTTACGCCCGAAGATTTC
>CAYPTV010000016.1:12639-16799 GCA_964413505.1 uncultured Bifidobacteriaceae bacterium
CGAAACAGATTTGTAACGGAGCGCGCCCGTCCTCGGGCGCAGCAACAAACTTACGCCCGAAGATTTCCAAAAGTTCCAATCCGCTTCGAAACCCGAACCCTGCTCTTGCCGGGGACAGCCCTATTTCACCACCGCGACGGTCTTGGCCGTCACATTTTCAGTCTTGGAGGGGACAATTTATAGCGGGTTAAATAAAACTTTGGCCGTGCTATGTCAGTCCGTCTGAAAAGTTCCGCGAGGAGGTTGGACATTGCTGCGCCCGGGGACGGGCGCGCTCCGGCTTCAACACCGGCCCGCACGTCTGGGGAAAATTCCTGAAGGACTATCGCGAAACAGATTTGTAACGGAGCGCGCCCGTCCTCGGGCGCAGCAACAAACTTACGACCGAAGATTTCCAAAAGTTCCAATCCGCTTCGAAACCCAAACCCTGCTCTTGCCGTGGACAGGCATATTCCACCACCGCCAAGGTCTTGGCCGCGTGATTATGCAGATGAACAAATGGAATAAACAGGGTAGGGCGGGCAGTCCTCTGCCCGCCGGACGCGTGGATTGGCAATCGGCGGCGCGCACGGAGTGACGCGCCCTACCCGGATTGTTTGTGACCAAGATAAACCCGCCTGGCCGCCACACTTTCCATCTTGGCGCTGACAATTTAGCCATTTGCATCGGCTCAACACCTCTTGGAAGTCACTCCCACGGCCTTGGCGACGACAACAACGGCAAATCTTTGCGTATTTAGGTCAGTGTTGTGATTATTTAGTTCAAAGCCGTGCTTGTTTAGCTCGTAGTTGTGCTTAAATAGCGCGTTTGTGTGCTTGTTTATATCGTTTATGTGTTTATTAAGCTCGTTGGTGTGCTTGTTTAGCTCTGCAATATGCTTGTAAAGCTCGTTGATGTGCTTATTTAGCTCGTAGGTATGCTTGGCCAGCTCCAAGTCAGGCTTAATATGCTTGACGGTGGCGGGTGGAAGTGCGAGGGTGTGCATTATGAACACAGAAGCATCCGTTCCAATCTCGGAAGTGTCCACGCCAAGCCCGGCAGCATCCGTTTCAAGCCCCAAATTGTCCACGCCAAAGCCGTCGCTGCTCAAGCCAAGGCTGGTGGCGTCCATTCTCCATGACCCGGCGCGCTGGCGTATCCTGAAGGTAATGTCACAAGGCGAGTCGCTGCCTGTGGTGGAGATTGGGATGCGCGCGGGAATCAAGGCGACCAAGGCGTCCAAGCATCTGGCCGTGCTGCGAAAGGCCGGACTGGTGACGTCGAGTTACGGGCGGCTCTACAAGATGTCTCCGACCCTCAAACCGGACCTGGTGGCTCAGCGACTGGACTTGGGACATTGCGTGCTGAAGCTGGATACGGGCTATTGAAGGCCGGAACTCTCCCCGCCAAGATGCGCGGTGCGGATGAAACTGTGGTCATGCAGTCAAGGCAGGTCTGCGGGAACCGGCAGCGTTCCCCGGGCAGCCATCAATATTTGATCCGCGCCAGCGGAGTGCGCCCGTCCTCGGGCGCAGAGATGCACACATTTTCAGCACGATTGAAATTTCACGCCAGCCATCCTGCGACAGTTGCTGCGCCCGGGGACGGGCGCGCTCCGGCCAGGAATCGGGATGGTCACAGACCGACGCTACAACAATTCCAGCACGCGATGCAGTTCGGCGTCGGTGTTGTAAAAATGCGGCGAGAGGCGGATGAAGTTCTGCCCCTTGCGGTTGGCGCGCAGCGAGGCGACGATTCCGGCTTCGGAAAGTTTCCGGTGCAATTCCGAGAGGTCTTTGCCGGGCTGGAAGAATGAGACGATGCCGCCGGCGTTTGCGATTTTGGCGTCGGCGTTGAGGACCGTGAAACCTTTCGACTGCAAGGCGGGAACGAGCCATGCGCGCTTGCGGAGCAGTTCGGCGGCGATGTTTTCCACGCCGATTTCCAGCGCGAGTTCCATGGACGCGATCAGCCCGACGAGGCCGACCAGGTTTTGCGTTCCGGCCTCGTATTTCACCGCGCCGCTGCGGAACTCGATTTTTTCCTGCGCGACGAAATTTGGATTGCGGACGTTGTGCCAGCCGTAAATGGGCGGGTTCAACTTTTCCTGCATGTCGCGCCGGACGTAAAAAATCCCCGCGCCGCAGGGGCCAAGCAGCCATTTGTGGGCGTCGGCGGCGAGAAAATCCACGTGCTCCACCGTCGTCGGAAATGCGCCGAGCGTCTGGATGGCGTCGAGGCAGAACAGAATGCCGCGTTCGCGCAGGAATTTCCCGATGGCGTCAATCTCAATCCGAAAGCCGCTGATGAAATGGCAGGAGGCGAGCGCGACGAGCCGCGTGTTTTCGTCCACCTGGCCGGTCACGTCAATCGTGCGGATGGCGCCGTAATTTTTTATGTTGAGCAGGCGGACTTCGACGCCGCGCGCGGCCAGCGCCATCCACGGATAGACGTTCGACGGATAATCGTCGTGGTAAATCAAAATGTTGTCGCCACGCCGGAATTTCAGTCCGGCGGCGACAAAGCTCAGCGCGAGCGATGTCGGGCCGACGAGGGCGATTTCATCCGGCTGGCAGTTGAGCAGTTGCGACGCGAGTTTCCGCGCCTCGTCCAAGCGGTGCAACATGAAGGCTTCCTGGTCGCCGAGCGTTCCCTGCCGGGCGCAGTCGGCGATGGCGTCGGCGACGCGGCGCGGGAGCGGGCAGACGCCGGCGTGCCCGAGGAAGATTTTCTCGCGCGCGACGGGGAATTCGCGGCGTCGCAATTCCTCGTTCGAGAGGATTTCGTTCAGCGTCATTGTGAATCAAAAATTAGTCAGGGTATTGATCTGCTGGAAATAGCCGGTGTAGAACTGGACGATTTTGTAGGCGATGACCAGCACGACGATCAGGTAGATGATGCGCGGCACCCATTGCGCGACGGCCTGGAGCTTGTGCATGCCTTCCTCGCTGTAATAGCGGTAAAGCCGGCGGAGCGTTTCGTCGAGCTTGCCGCTGACTTCGCCGGTCGTGTAAAGGCTCGCGAAGGTCGCGGGAAATTGGTGGGATTCGGCCACCACTTCCGCAGGCGTGCGGCCGGCTTCAACTTCCGGCGTCCAGCTTTCCACGGCGCGGCGCAGCGCGGGTGAACTGCTCGCGGCGGCGGCGAGCTGCCATGCTTCAATGATGTTGACGCCGGCGGCCAGGAGCGATTCGAGCGCCATGGCCAGCCGCGACAGCGCGAGGTAATGCCGGGCGGTTCCCAAGATGGGGATCGGGCGCACGACGGATTCAACGATTGAGCGCCATTTTTCGCCGTGCCTGCTTTGCGAGGCGAAAATCAAGAAGGCCGCGATCAGGTAAAGCGGCGAAAGTTTCAGCGCGGCCATGGCGAACAGCTCCGGCAGGCTGGCGTTGAACTGCGATCCGGCGAACGGAAGAACGACCAGAAAAATCAGCGCCGAAAAATGGACGAGGCCGACGGGATAAATCATCTGCGAAATCATCAGCTTGGCCATGCGCGCGCGGTCGTTGTAATAATCGGCAAGCAGCCGGAAGCAGGCGTCGAGGCGTCCGCTGCGTTCGCCCGCCTCGATCAGGGCGAGGTCAAAATCAGGCAGCCAGTTGATGTGGCGCAGGCTTGCGGAAAATGTTTTGCCGTCGGCAAGTTCGTTGAGGAATTTTTGCAGCGGCGCGCGAAACGAGTGTGCGGGCGGATGGCGTCTGATTTGTTCGACAGACTGCACCACGCCGACGCCGGCGGCGGTCAATTGCGCGAGCTGATGATAGAATTCGGCGCGTTGCGTGAACTGGCCCGGCGTGACGATCATTTGCCACCAATATGAAGCCGCAATTTGTGAAATCAACCCGGATTGCCATGTATTTCTCCTCCTCGTCCTCGGAAAAGAATTCGAGGACGAGGACGAGAAGGAAGGACGAGGGACGATTTTAAGCCGCGATGCGGTCGAGGCTGGCCTTGAGGTCGCGCTTGTTTTTTGCGCCAACCATCTGCTCGGCGACCTGGCCCTTGTTCAAAATCAAAAGCGTCGGGATGGCGCGGATGCCGTATTGGGCCGCGAGCGACTGCTGTTCGTCAATGTTGACCTTGCCGATTTTGACCTTGCCGTCGTATTCGTCTGCAAGTTCGTCGAGCAGCGGCGCGATCATCTTGCACGGGCCGCACCATTCGGCCCAGAAATCCAC
>CAYPTV010000017.1:0-16465 GCA_964413505.1 uncultured Bifidobacteriaceae bacterium
TCCGTCGCGGATTGGGTTAATTCGATGACGGACTGGGTTAATTCAGTCGCGGAGAGAGTTAATTCGATCACGGACAGGGTTAATTCCGTCGCGGATTGGGTTATTTCAATGGCGGACAGGGTTAATTCCCTCATCGAGAGAGTTAATTCGATGATGGTGAGGGTTAATTCCGACATGCAAGTGGTAAAAACTGCCGGGCTGCAAACCCTTCCGGCGGCAAAAATTACCGTTTCCCTGACCGAAATAACCCTGTCGCAGCCGATTTTGGCCCTCTCAAAAAAACTGCAAATCCACATTTTCAACCCCCCGCATTTCAGCAAGCGCCTGCCATCCAAAATGATGGGACATGATGACGCACCGGCATGGGCGAAATATCAATTCCCCGTGACGTAGGAGCCGACGTGAGGAGGCTCTAATTAAAAACCTGCAACCGGGATTACCCGCCACGGGGTTGGCTTCGGGCGTCTCGACCACCAGATGAAAATGGTTGTTCAGCAGACAATACGCGTGAACCTGCCAGTCCGTTTTCATGCAGGTTTCGCTCAAGATCACGAACCGCTGCGGTCAATGGCATCCTGAAATATCGGCTCGCGCCGGTCGCGGCGATTCATCACATGATGAATCGCGCCAGAACATTCAATCCTCAATTGCCGGGGCATGAATCTGCTTTATAATCATCATCCCCGCTGCCTGTCAAAACTGGGATCTGACACCTGTGTTTGGGGCGCGGTTCTATGAACTACAGTGTTGTCTGCCAAGGGAGTTGATGAAAAAAAAACGGCTTCAACATCAGGTTCACAGAGCCGGAGTGGTCGCACCTCTGACTCGGTTCAGCAGCTACGGATGAAACAGTTGGAAGAAATTATCCTTGGCCGCCGCTGGAAGGGTCACTTGGTTCAGATTGTTCGTGACTGTTGGCGTATTGGTCACGTCCAGCCAGTTGGTCGTGGCCAGACTGGAATTCTGCTGCAAACCAAAACCCGCCGCGTTGGTGGACCATGAAAGGACAACATTTTTGAACGGACCGGTTCCCAGCACCGCCGTGTTGGTCAGCACCGTCAACGTGCCGCTGCCTTCGTTCGCACTGATCAAATCCACCAAACCGTCGCCGTTGACATCCGCTGTCGCGACGCAATAGGGGCTATTTCCCACAGTGTAAGTGGCGTTCAATCCAAATGCGCCGCTGCCGTTGTTGGTCAGCACCGTCAGCGTGCCGCCGCTTGCATTCGCGCAGATCAAATCCAGTTTGCCGTCCCCGTTGACATCCGCTGCCACAACCGAACGAGGCTGGCTGCCCACGGTGTAAGTCGCATTCGACCCGAACACTCCGCTGCCGTTGTTGGTCAGCACTGTCAAAGTGCCGCTGACAGAATTCGCACTGATCAAATCCAGTTTGCCGTCGCCGTTGACATCTACCGCAACAACGGAACGCGGCTGGCTGCCCACGGTGTAAGTCGCATTCGACCCGAACACTCCGCTGCCCTTGTTGGTGAACACCGTCAACGTGTCGGTTGTAAAATTCGCCGTGATCAAGTCCGGCTTCCCGTCGCCGTTGATGTCCGCCGCCACGACGGAAAACGCGCGGGCATTGCCATTGGCGGGCGTGGAACTTAACCCGAACACTCCGCTGCCGTTGTTGGTGAACACTGTCATAAAACGGGCGCCGGAACTGCTGACACAGATCAAATCCGGTTTGCCGTCGCCGTTGACATCCGCCGCCACAACACATTGCGGGGTGCTGTTCACGTCAAGCGTGGCATTGGAGCCAAACACGCCGCTGCCATTGTTCGTCAGCACCGTGAGCGTTGTGCTTCCGGCATTCGCGGTGATCAAATCAAGCTTGCCGTCGCCGTTGACATCCGCCGCCACGACGCAGGTGGACCCGGATGATCCCACGGCGTAAGTTGTGTTCGACCCGAAGCCGCCGCTGCCGTTGTTCGTCAGCACCAACCCGTTCGCAATCAAATCCAGTCTGCCATCGCCATTGGCATCCGCCGCCACGACGGATTGAACAGTCCCGACCCCACCCGGCGAGGAGGCAAGGGTGAAATGGCCGGAGCCGCTCATCGTCACACCCGTCCCGCTGGAAATCGAGATGCTCAACACAGGCAGCGGCGCGGTAACTGCAACTGTCACAAGCATGCCGAAATAAGTTCCGTGATTGTCGAAATTGGCAGAGTCATTGACGGCCACATACAGGTGCGCGCCGCCAGCGGGCACCGTGAAGGTCCCGCCGTAGCCGATGTTAAACCAGTTTGTGTTTGAGGGCGATGGGTTGAACGTGCCGACAACCGCGCCATCACGAATGCCCGCCGGATCGGTCGTGTCGGTTGTCGGCTTGCCGGTAAAAGAAAACCCGCTGCCGGTGGCATCATAATTCAGGCCGCCGCCCGGATAATGATTCACGCCGTCACCGCCGGCAACTGTTGGATAATTGGAACCGGGATTTGCAAAACCATAGGATGATCCGGCAGCGGCAAACAATGAACCGTCTGGCAACGTTTGAAGATAAGAATTCACCAAATCCCCATGGCCGACAAATGAGAGTTGAAGCACCTGGCCGCCCGCAAACGAACCGAGATCAAGCTTGTTGCCCGAACCGGTTGACAGCGGCAGCGAAATGTTAAATTGATTCGTCGCCGGAATCACCGTCAGGGCAACCACGCTGCTGGTCACGCCGCCGCAGGCGTTGGTGATGATGACGGAATAATTTCCAGCATCAGTGGTCGTGGCCGTGTTCAAGCTCAATGCATTCGTCCCTGAACCGGAAACATTGCCGCCGTCCGTCAAATTGATTCCGTTCTTCTGCCACTGATAAAATAATGGCGCGCTTCCAGAAACTCCAACGGCTAAAAATGCCGGGCTTCCATTGGTCACCGTTTCGACTGGCGGCTGCGCGGAAATGAAGGCCGGCACGAACACGGCCAGCGTCAACGCCTGCGTCGCCGTGCTGCTGTTGGCATCCGTCACCTGCACGGTGAAATTGAACGTCCCGTTGGTTGTCGGCGTGCCGGAAATCACTCCGTTGGTCGCCAATGTCAAACCGGGCGGCAACACGCCGATAATGTTCGTCCAACTGTAGGGTGTCTGTCCGCCGGATGCCGACAGCGTCTGGCTGTATGGCACGCCGCTTGCCCCGCCGGGCAAAGAAGTCGTGGTCACCGCGAGCGGCACGACATTCGTTCCGCTCACCGTCACGCTGAAATTATCCACCACGAACGTGTTGTCGTTGTAACCGGACTGCGGGGTTTCCTGGATGCGGAGACGCAGGGGATTTCCAGTGCCGGCGAAATTTGCGAGCACGTCGTGAACGGGATGCGGCCCGCTGCCGTCGTAGGAATAAAGTCCGTCGAACAAAACGGCGCTCGTCACCGTATCCACCACCGAAATCTCCAGCTTCGACGTGGTGGGCGTGGTATAGGCGCCCCAGCTTTGCCAGTTGAACTCCAGCGCGTAAGACAACCCGTTCTGGGTGGCGAAGTCCTGATAAAAGTTCGAATTATTTCCGTCGTAACCCTCGCCATCCGTGTTGACGCTGTAATTGCCGCTGATGGTCAGATAAGGCCCCGAAGCGATTTGAACGGTGACGGCATGGTTCGTCACAATCGTCCAGCCGGGAATCTGGCTGCCGATCAATTCCGTTTCACCCGGATCATACGCTCCAATTCCGTTGCCCCAGTTGGGTTCGCTTTCAAAGCCGCCATTGACCAGGAGGTTTGGAGATGGACTGGTGACCAGCGTCAACGCCTGCGTCGCCGTGCTGCTGTTTGCATCCGTCACTTGCACGATGAAGTCGAACGTCCCGTTGCTTGTCGGCGTGCCGGAAATCACGCCATTGGTCGCCAGACTTAATCCCGGCGGCAATGCTCCCGAAATGCTTGTCCAACTATATGGTGTTTGTCCACCCGATGCCGTCAACGTCTGGCTGTATGACGTGCCGTTCGTGCCGTTTGGCAAGGAAGTTGTTTCCACCACAAGCGGCACGCTGACTGACCCCAACGTAAGACTGAACACAGTGCCATAGCCATTTGTGCCACCCTCCGACGCCGTTCCATACAAGATGTCGCCCGATAAAATCAAATCGGCTGACGGATTCGCTCCGTCGCTGCCGCCAGTAAAACTATAGAGGCTCGTAAAGTCCGTGCCATTAGTGTTGATGGCGAACACCGTGCCACTGCCCGAACTGCCGCCGTCACTCGCCGTTCCATACAGGGTGTTGCCCGATAAAATCAATCCAGCTTCTGGAAGTGCCCCGTCGCTGTTAGTGCCATAACTACCAGAGCGTGCGGAGAAACTATACAGGTTCGTAAAATCCGTGCCGTCGGTGTTGATGGCAAACACTGTGCCATTACCCGAACGGCCGCCTCCAAGCGCCGTCCCATACAGCGTGTTGCCCGATAAAATCAATCCGGCGTGCGGATCAGCTCCGTCGCTGTTCGTGCTGTTATTGAGCGCCGTGAAAGTATGCAGAACTGTAAAGCCTGTGCCGTCGGTGTTGATGGCAAACACTGTGCCATTACCCGAACTGCCGCCGTCACTCGCCGTTCCATACAGGGTGTTACCCGATAAAACCAAATCGGCATATGGATTAGCTCCGTCGCTGTTCGTATATAAAACTCCTGAAGAATTAGTGTTGCCAGCCCTAAAACTATAAAGATTTGTAAAACCATTGCCGTTTGTATTGACGGCGAACACCGTGCCGATTCCCATTTTGCCATTGAAGATATTCGTAACACCACCCCAATATGTCACCCCATACAGGGTGTTGCCCGATAAAATCAATCCCGCACCCGGATCCGCTCCGTCGCTGCCAGCAAAAGCATGAAGTTTAGTAAAGCACGTGCCGTCGGTGTTGATGGCAAACACTGTGCCAACGCTACCACTACCGTAGAAAACAGTCGTCCCATACAGGGTGTTGCCCGATAAAATCAAATCGGCATATGGATTAGCTCCGTCGCTGTAAGTAAAATTATGCAGGTTCGTAAAATCCGACCCATCAGTGTTGACGGCGAACACTATGCCAATGCCATTTGTGCCGCCGTCACGCGCCGTTCCATACAGAGTGTTGCCTGATAAAATCAATCCAGCATATGGATTAGCTCCGTCGCTGTTCGTGAAGTTATTGAGCGCCGTGAAAGTATGCAGAACCGTGAAGGTCTGCGCCGGTGCTGGCAAACTAGACAGCATGGTCGGCAAACCATCAAACAATGTGCCCCAGCCAGTGGTGCCCGGCAGGTAATAGACGATTCCATTGGAGTCACCAGAGAAAACAGTTAAATCATTGTTTGGTGTCGGAGAATTCCCATGAAAATAGACTCCCGTCAGGTTGGTGCATTGATAGAACGCACCATTCCCGATGCTAGGGACGCCGGCACCGATTGTGACGTTGGTCAGGCTGGTGCAGTCATAGAACGCATAGAGTCCGATGCTGATGTTGCCGTTGGCGATTGTTACGCTGGTCAGGCTGGTGCAGTTATAGAACGCTTCGTATCCGATGCCAGTGACGCCGCTGCCAATCGTGACGTTGGTCAGGCTGATGCAGCTATAGAACCCATATTGCCCGATGATGGTGACGCTGTCGGGAATTGTAACGCTTGTCAGGCTGGTGCAGCCCTCGAATGCACCAACTCCGATGCTGGCGACACCGTTGCCAATCGTGACGCTCGTCAGGCCGTGGCATAGCTCGAACGCATCCTGCCCGAGGCTGGTGACGCTACCGGGGATGCTAAGGCTGGTCAGGTTGGTGCAGTAATAGAACGCAGATTGGCCGATGCTGGCGAGGTTTGTGCCAAACGTGACGTTGGTCAGTCTGAAGCATTGATTGAACGCATAGTCCCCGATGTTGGTGACGCTGTTGGGGATTCCTGTAACGCTGGCCAGGCTATAGCACGCATTGAATGCGTCGAGCGCGATGGTGGTAACACTGCTGCCCATCGTCACGTTGGTCAGGCTGGAGCAATACTCGAACGACCATTCTCCAATGCGGGTGACGCCATTGCCGATGATGACGCTGCCCAAGCTGGTGCAGTTCATAAACGCACCGAGCGAAAGCTGGTAATTAACGTGCCCGAGATTGGTAACGCTGTTGGGAATCGTAACGCTGGTCAGACTGGTGCAGCGATAGAACGCAGCATTCCCGATGATGGCAACGTTTGTGCCAAACATGACGTTGGTTAGGCCGGAACACCCATAAAACGCGCTGTCCTCGATGCTGGTGACGCTATCTGGGATGGTAACGCCAGTCAGGGGACAGCCAGCGAACGCGCTGTCCCCGATGATGGCAACGTTTGTGCCAATCGTGGCGTTGGTCAGGCCGCATCCAGAGAACGCTCCTTGCTCAATGTTGGTGACGCTGTCGGGGATTGTGACGCTGGTCAGGCTGGAGCAGCTAGAGAACGCATCGACCCCGATGATGGTAACGGTGCCAATCGTGACGTTCGTCAGGCTAGTGCAGTTATAGAACGTATAATACCCGAAGTTGGTGACGCTGCTTGGAATCGTAACGCTGGTCAGGCTAGTGCAGTATGCGAACGCATCTCCCCCGATGCTAGTGACGTTGGTGCCAATCGTAACGCTGGTCAGGCTGGTGCAGTTATAGAACGCTTGGTCATCGATACTGGTAACGCTGTTGGGAATCGTGACATCAGTCACGCTTTTGTTGGCGTTGAACGCATTGGTTCCAATGCTGGTGACCGGCAGGCCGTTGATTGTGCTGGGGATGGCCACAGCACCACCGGGTCCGGTGTAGCCGGTGATGGTGAGGGTGACGCCATCGGCGTTGGTCGTGTAGGTGAATTGGTATTGCACAGGTTCCGTGTAGATGCCGGTGGCGGTCGCGGTTGAATTGGCACTGACGGAAACCGTTTGATTGGAAGGCGTCATCCAAGGGCTGACTGTGGTGAAACTTACAGTATGATTGCCCACCGACAGACCCAAAACCGTTGCTCCGCTGGGTTGCGGAATTCCGCCATCCACCTTCCATTGCGCGCCGGCGGTGATTGCCCCGGCTGGGGTGATGGTAACCTGCAACGAACCGGCTGGATTCGGAGCGCTTAACATAACGGCAGGAATTCCGTCAAATGTAGAACTCCACCCGCTGGTGCCAGCATAGTAATAGACCGTTGCGCTGTTGGCTCTTTCAAATGCTGTTGAATCAGCGGTGGGAGCGTTGCCCTGAAAGAAAACGCTGGTCAGGCTCGGGCAGTAATCTAAAGCATAATCCGCGATGTTGTTGACGCTGTCGGGAATCGTGACGCTAATCAGGCTGGTGCAGCCAGAGAACGCGCCCTCCCCGATGCTGGTAACACCGCTTGGAATGGTATAACTTCCGCTTAAGCCGTCCGGATATCCGACGACGGTGGTCTGGCTCTTGTCGAACAACACTCCATTGACACTGCTGTAAAATGAGTTTTGCACATCCACCGTTATGGCTGTCAGGCTGGAACAAAGAAAGAACGCAAAAGCTCCAATGTTAGTGACGCTGTTGGGAATTGTGACGCTAGACAGACTGAAGCACTGATTGAACGCGCCTTCTCCGATGTTAGTGACGCCGTTGGAAATTATTACGCTGGTCAGGCTGTCGCATCCTTGGAACGCATCCGGCGCAATGGTGATGACTCCGCCGGGAATCGTATAACTTCCGCCCAATCCGCCTGGGAATTCAAGGAGAGTAGTCTGGTTCTTGTCGAACAACACTCCATTGACACTGCTGTAAAATGAGTTTTGTGCATCCACCGTTATCGCCGTCAGGCTGAAGCACCATATGAACGCCTCTTGTCCAATGCTGGCTACACTGCTGGGAATCGAGACGCTGGCCAAGCTCGTGCCAAAGAATGCAAAATCTCCAATGTTGGTGACGGTATTGGGAATCGAGATGTTGGTAAGACTGGAGCGGTTCCAAAACGCTTCGAATCCGATGCTTGTGACCGGGTAGCCATTGATCGTGCTGGGGATGGTTACAGCACCGCCGGAACCAGTGTATCCCGTGATGGTGATCTCGCCATTGTTGGTCGTGAATGTGAAATTGGTTGAGGACGTGAACGTCAATGTTGTTATTTGCGGGCCAAAGCCAGTCACTGCGACACCATTATTGTTGGTGGCGACAAGTGCCGGCGTAAAAATGTCGGCGACTGTGTAAATATGTGACGGATTTTGCAAGGTGCTGGTAGCGCCGTCACCAAAATTCCAGTTCCAACTGGTGATGACATTTCCCAAACTGTCAACATTTGTGGAATTAAATTGGACGGTCAACGGCGGCGTGCCGTTGGTTGGACTGGCCGTAAATTGAATGGCCGGGCCAGCTTGCACGGACTGCACGCTGATGTCATCAAGACCGAGCCATGTGGGGTCATCCCGGAATCCAAATTGGAGAACCGTGCTGGTGTCCGTCGCCGTGACCACGAATTGGATGTTGGTCCACCCGATTGCGGGAATATTTGCTTCATCCAGCAGCGTGGTTCCGTCCCACGACACCTGAAACTCATTGGGAGTCTCTCCGTCAGGGCTGTCCAGCCAGAACGAAAGCACATAACTTGTCCCCGGAGTCGTGGACAATGTTTGGGAAAGATAACCGAGCGATCCGACCGGCCCAAATTGTGCGCCATAAGTGCCTGAATGTGCATATGTGGAACCGGTGGTGACACTACCGCTATCAGTCGTCCAGCCAGTGAAATCCCCCGTTTCAAAACCGCCATTGACCACCAGATTGGGGCCACTGCCGCCGCCGTTACCAGCGGACTCCATTGTGGGCCAACCGTCAAAGGTTGAACCCCAGCCTGCGGTGCCCGGCTGATAATAAACTGTCCCAGTGTTGTCGTCGGAGAAAACAGATGAATCATTGGTTGGTGTCGGAGAGTTTCCTAGGAAATATATGGACGTTAAACTGTCGTCAGACGCGAACGCATCATTTCCGATGCTGGTGACGCCGATGCCGATCATGACATTGGTCAGGCTGTAGCAGTCAACGAACGCATAGTCCCCGATGCTGGTGACGCTGTTGGGGATTGTAACGCTGCTCACGCTGGTGTCATCGAAAGCATCGTCCCCGATGTTGGTGACGCTGTCGGGAATGGTGTAGCTTCCGCCCAGACCGTCGGGGAATTGGATCAGTGTCAGTTGCGCTTTGTCGAACAAAACTCCGCCCAAACTGCTGTAATCCGGATTTGATGCATCCACGGTGATGTTCATCAGGCTGGAGCAGTTGACAAAACCAGACCCAATGCTGGTAACGCCGTTGCCGATTGTGACGCTAGTCAGCATGAAGCAGTTCCAAAACGCCGAATCCCCGAAGCTGATGACGCTGTTGGGAATGGTATAACTTGGACCCAGACCGCCGGGGAATTGAATCAGTGTCAGTTGCGCCTTGTCGAACAAAACTCCGCCCAAACTGCTGTAATCCGGGTTTGATGCATCCACGGTGATGTTCGTCAGGCTGCTACAGGCATCGAACGCAAAATCCACGATGCTGGTGACGCTGGCGGGGATGGCCACGCTGGTCAGACCAGATATATAGAACGCTTGGTCGCCGATGCTGGTGACGCTGTCGGGGATGGTAACGCTAGTCAGGCTTGAGCAGCCCTGGAACGCAGAGTCCCCGATGCTGGTGACGTTGGTGCCGATGGTTACGCTGGTCAGGCTGTTGTTGTTATAGAACGCTGATACCCCGATGCTGGTGACCGGGTAGCCATTGGTCGTGTTGGGGATTACAACAGCACCGCCGGGACCGGTGTAGCCGGTGATGGTGATGGCGCCGTTGTTGGTCGTGAAAGTGAATTGGGCTTGCGCCACGGCGGGCAGCGCCAACAGCGACAGCAGGAGCAGCAGATTTTTAATGCGAGTTTTCATAAAAGATTCAGGATTTATTTTGCCTCGTGAGGACGGCATCTGCTTCCACCTGCTGCTGTTTTACGCCTCGCCCAACCATATTGCAACCAAAATGCACAAGCCGGCCGGGCAAAATATGCAAAGCATTCGCCAAGAAAGGAGAAGAACTTTTCAGCCGTTCATGTTCACTTTTTGGTGCAGCAGATAATCAAACAAACGAAAACAAACGACACAAATAAAATTATGTCAGATTTAAATGATCCGCTTAAAGAAAGTTACATCGGCAAGGTGGGCAACGCGCTCACGCCTTATGCCGACGAACTCAAGGCCGGAGGTTACGACGCCACCGCCCTCATCACGCAGCTCACCGGCGCGGGCTTGGTGATGGAAACCGCCGACAAGACCCGCACAGATGCCGAGAAGGCCGTCTCCGCCGCCGTCATCAACGAACATACCACGCGGGAAAATTTTTACACGCAGGCCACCGGCACGGTCAGCCTCGTGGAGGGCGTGCTGGGCAAAGATCATGCCCTGACGGTCAAGCTCCGTGGCCTTCGTTCAGATTTAATTGGCAACCAAAATCCCGGCGGCACACCCGACCCGGCCCCGGTAACCAAATAAGTCTAAATCCCGGCCAGCCGGAGCATTATTGTAGCGGCGGTCTGTTGACCGCCGGTCGAAGTTCGACACCCCATCGGCACGCGCGGAGTGTCTCACCTGCCGGAAAAGACTGTTTTTGACCAAAAACACGGGGTTTTTGTCAAAAATGGCAGGTCGCCGACCATCTCCGGCAGGTCGTTTGGCATTCTACCAGGGTCGTTTGCCATCTCCGGCGGGTATTTTATCAATCTACCGAGGTCGTTTCACATCTCCGGCAGGTCGTTTGGCAATCTACCGAGGTCGTTTACTATCTCCGGAGGGTCGTCTGGCATCTCCGGCAGGTATTTTGCCATCTCTGGCGGGTCGTTTGATAAACGACCTGCCGGATTTGACAGAATACCCCGGTCGTCTGGCAACTCGGCTCGCGGGGACGCTCTCACCACCGACAGCGATTGAATAGAGTTGTGTGTTTCCGGCGCGGCTTGTTCAATGAGGCGGGATGGCTTTGGATGATTCCAGACTGAAACTGTTTTTGGCGTGGCGGAAAGCGGCGTTGTTCGGCGCGGCTTACTTTCTTTGCGCCGGGGCCGGCAGTTTTTTGTCCGCGCGGCACAGCCCTTTTGTCACCTTCTGGCTTCCAGCCGGTTTGTTCCTGGCCGTGCTGCTGTCGAATCCGTCCCGCGACTGGCCGTGGCTGGCGCTGGCGGTGCTGCCCGCGAACCTTGAGTATGACCTTTTGTATGGGACGAAGTTTGAGGTGATTCTTTTCTTTTATTGCGCGAACACGGTCCAGGCGCTGACCGGCGCGTGGCTGGTGCGAAAGTTCGTGGCGGAGCGTCCGACGCTGGCGACGCTCAAGGAATTTTTCGGGCTGGTCGGCTGCGCCGCCATTTTCAGCGCGATGCTGGGCGCGGTCATCGGCTCGGCAACGCTGATCCATTTTGATTTCAGCCATTCGTTCGGGCAGTCGTGGAAAATCTGGTGGGGCAGCAACGCGATGGCGATCCTGGTGCTGACGCCGTTCATCCTCGTGTGGTTTCCAAAATCAAACGGGGCGGGCAACGTCTCCAGCCCGCCGAAAAAAATCACGGAGGCGGTCCTGCTGTTTTTGGGATTGGGCCTTTATGTCTGGTATCTGCTGGCCTCGGACAAAGGAATCATGTCGCCAAACAAATCTTTGGCGATACCGTTTCTGCTGTGGGCGGGGTTGCGCTTTGGGCCGCGCGGCGCGACGGCGGCCGGTCTTTTTCTTTCGCTGACGCTGGCTTTTTTCACCACGCAATTTTCCATCGGCCTCACGCCGGCGCAGATTGCGACGGGCGATTACATCTTCCCGTTGCAGACAGTCCTGGCCATGGCGAGCCTTGTGGCATTGATTCCGGCGATCGTCATCAGCGAGCGCAACCGGACGCTGTCTGAATTGGGTGAAAGCGAGGAGCGGTTCAAAAACCTTTCGGCGGCGGCGTTCGAGGGGATTTGCATCAGTCATAACGGCCGGGTGCTGGACGTGAACAACCAGTTTCTCGCCATGTTTGGCTACGAACGATCTGAAGTCATCGGGCGTAAAATCATTGAATTGGTCGCCCCGGAATCGCGCGCGCTGGTGGCGGAGGCGGTCCGCTCCGGGCGCGAGACGATCTACGAGCACCGCCTGCTGCGCAAGGATGGCACGCCCTTTTTTGCCGAGGCGCAGGCAAAAATGGTGCATGCCGGCGGTCAGACATTGCGGATGACCGCCCTGCGCGACATCACCAATCGCAAGCACGTCGAGCAGGCCCTGCTCGAGTCGGAGGAAAAATTTTCCAAGGCGTTCCAGGCCAGCCCGGACGGCATCTGCATCACCGAGCTTGAATCCGGCCGCTTCATGGAGGTCAACGAGGGCTACTGCCGGATCTTCAATTACACGCGCGAGGAATTGATCGGCCATTCGGCTGCGGAGCTGGGCATATTTGAACAGCCGGAAGCGCGGTTGCCCTTTGTCCAAGCCGTGCGCAACGCCGGCTCCGTCCGCGACATGGAACTGACCACCTACGGGCGCGGCCGCAGGAAAATACTGGTCCACGTCAGCGCGGAATGCATCGAACTCGGCACCCATCCGTGCATCGTCTCGGTGATCCACGATGTCACCGAGCGCAAGCGCACCGAAGCCGAGCGCGACGAATCCATCGCGCGCGAGGCGCAGGCGCGCGCGGACTACACGTTCCAGCTCATCGCCTCGCAGGAGGCCGAGCGCATGCGCATCGCGCGCGAGCTGCACGACGGCCTCAGCCAGAACCTGCTGCTCATCAAGAACCGCGCGCATCTCCAGATGGCCGGGGCGAAGCTGTCCGAAGAAGTGCGCGAGGAATTTCAAGGCATCAGCAACATCGCGTCCCAGGCCATCGCCGAGGTCCGGCAGATTTCCCGCGACCTGCACCCGCACCAGCTTGACCTGCTCGGACTCACCCGCGCGCTCCGGGCGCTCATTGACAACGCCGACGAATCCAGCGAGATTGACGTCTCCGGCAAATTCGATTCCGCCGACGACCTCTTCCCCCGCGAGTCCGCGACGAATGTCTATCGCATCGTGCAGGAAAGCCTGAACAACATCCTCAAGCATTCCTGCGCCAAAGCCGCGCGCATCAGCCTCGAACGCGATGTGCATGAGGTGCAGTTGCGCATTGAGGACGACGGCTGCGGCTTCAAGGCCGGCAGAAATGGCGGCGGCAAGGGACTCGGCTTGAAAAACATCGCCGAGCGCGTGCGGATGCTCGGCGGAAAAATGAAACTGGACTCCCAGCCCGGCAACGGCACGCGCATCGAAATAACAATTCCCATTTCCGCCGAACACGGGTAAAAATAGTGCGGAGTTGATGGAGGAGCTTTGGCAAACAGAAAATTTTCACTCATGGCAAATCGCATCACAGTCCTGATTGTTGACGACCATCCGCTGTTTCGCAGCGGATTGCGGCAGGTCATCGCCGAAGATGAGCGCTTTGAACTTGTCGGCGAGACCGGCGACGGCGAGGATGCATTGAAGCTCATCGAGGGAAAAAAGCCGGACGTGGCCGTGCTCGACGTGAACCTGCCGGGCATTTCCGGCCTCGAAATCGCGCGCAAGCTGCAAGCCCGACGCGCGCCCACCCGCGTCATCATGCTCACCATGCACAAGGATGAGGAGACCTGCAACCGCGCGCTCGACATCGGCGCGATGGGTTTTGTGCTCAAGGAAAACGCCATTGAGGAAATCCTCAAGGCCATCGCCGCCGTCGCGGAGGGCGAACATTATTTAAGCTCCACCATTTCGGGCTATCTCGTCCGCCGCCGCAACCGCGCCGAATCGCTCGCGGCGGCAAAGCCCGGCTTGGACGACCTGACCAAGGCCGAGCGGCGCATCCTCAAGCTCATCGCCGAGAAAAAAACCAGCCGCGAAATCGGCGCGGAGCTGTTCATCAGCCCGCGCACCGTCGAGGCGCACCGCGCCAACATCTGCGCCAAGCTGGAACTGACCGGCAGCCACAGCCTGCTTCAGTTTGCCCTCGAAAACCGCTCGTCCATTTAGGAGCGTGTCTGAAATACCGGATCTGACTTTTCTTCCTCATCCTCATGCTCATCCTCATCGTCAGTTTTGGCAGGCTTTTTGAGAATGAGGATGAGGATGACGGCGCGCACGGAGTGTCGCGCCCTGCCGTTGCCAATGTTGTTTGAAACCACCATAGGTATTTCCACCTAGAAAAATAGCGGTTGTTGCCTACTTCAAAATATGTGGCGGCAACAATTTCGCGCCGCGCATTTATGGTGAACATTTGGCGGGATGAAATTGATGATTGTAGATGACCATGCGCACACGCGGGCGATGATCCGCAAGTTCCTGGATTTTCCCGGCATGACTTATTTTGAATGCTCCAGCGGCGAGGAAGCCGTGGCGCAGGCGCGCGAGTTCAAGCCCAATTGGGTCACGATGGACGTGCATATGCCCGGACTCAACGGGTTTGAATCCACCAAGGCCCTGCGCGCCGTGCATCCGGCGGCGCGGGTGATGATCGTCACCAGCGACAACCAGTCGCATTACCGCCAGCTCTCTCGCGAGGTCGGCGCCATCGGCCTCATCGCCAAGGAAAACCTCATGGCGCTGCGCATGATGCTGGCGCAGGAAATCACAAACCGGACGCTGGCCCGGGAAATCGGTGCACATGACTCCGCAATATCCAAATAGCAGGCCGCCGCATGACGGAATTGAAACGGAAGCCCTCCCTCCACACCTAACACCGTGAAAAAGACGCTGGAATGGACCGCTTCATTTCAAGTCGCAGAAACACGCCGTAGCGGCACGGAGCCAGGATGCTGGGATTATGCAGTTGAGGGAAGTCTGAGGCAGTGACAGCGCGGCATCCCTAACAATGCAACTTCAGTCAATGACATTATCCCACAACGTGCAGACTTCCGCTTGCTGTTGCGGTTCGTCCGGCGCATTCTCGCGAGGCGCAGATGCTGGCGGACATGGCCGGACACCTGCGCAGCTTGGGCAAGATGAAAATACCGGACATCAAGACACAGGAACCCTTGCAGGTGGAAGCGGGGGTCTCAAAACTTTCCAAGGTGCAGTTCGCCAGAAACCCCCGTCCGGCGCTGCTGAAGGAGCCGCGCAATTTCTGGGACGAAATCTTCATCGCCAACGAAGCCCACATGCTGGATGGAGTGACGCATCCCCGCATCCGGCGGAAACTCGCCTTTGACGCCGCGGCACACCGGCTCTTTCTGGAATACGTCGAGGCCACGACCCTGAACGACCTCGTGCAGACGGGCGTCACCCGCAAGGAGCCGGGCCGCACCCACAAAATCCTGCAATGCGTGGCGGAGACGGTGGCGGACATGCACGCCGGCATCCTGTGCGACCGCCCCATCGTCCACAACGATTTGAAGGGCATGAACGTGCTGGTGCCCGCCGCGTTTTCTTCGGAAACCATCCTCATTGATTTTTCACACTCCTATTTCGCCGGCCATCTGCCGCCCTTCATCACGGACAAAAACCATAACCCCGTGGGCACGGCCAAATATATGTCCCCAGAGAAATGGGACGGCGACTACACGAACGGTTTCAAGAGCGACGTGTTCGCCTTTGGCGTGCTGGCCTATTATGCCTGCACGGGCAGACACCCGTTCGACGGCGAGGCCGCCCCGGTCGAGAAGCAGATTCGGGAGCTGACGCCGCCCTCGCCGATACAACTGGGGTCCGAAGTCCTCCGCAACACCTCCCTCATCATCATGTCCTGCCTGGAGAAAAAGCCCGAACAAAGGCCGGCCATGGAATACATCGCCCGGTGTTATGCGGACACCGCCGGCCTGTTCAGATAGGCGGCTTCCATATCCGGCAAGCGCCAGTCATGGCATCTCGCCGCGCAGAAAACGGCTCTAGGATCCTTGGCGGTTCTCCCGGTCGCCTAAGCCTCCGGAACCGGGCCGGGATTGGCCGGAGTTTCATCCGATGCCTTCAGCATTTCGTTCAGCACGCGTTTGAAATCCTCCAGGCCGCTCAACGGAATGATGATGGCGTTGTGCCGGCCACCCCCATCTTCCGTGATGCGCAGAAACCGGCCGCGAGCGTTTTCCTTGAGCGTGAACTGGAAAAATTTGCGCTCCACCTGAAGCTCCACGGACTTGAGCGTGTCTTCATTGACCGGCGGCCGGTGCTCGTCGTAGGGAGCTTGACCACGGCTCCGGTTGTCTGGATTGGGGCGCCGCAGATGCGGCCAGGAACGTTCATTCGATATCATAATTTTTTTCCCTTCAAATAAGTCGCATGATGGATTCATGCCGACACCTGAACTATGACTCACGGCCGGACTTTTGGCTTGCCAAGAATTGTCAAATCCTAAGCCAGAATTGTCCTGCCAATGTGGGCTGGCGGCCGCCTGCAAAGGCTGGCCATGCGCAAGCCCCCCGCCACCAAAATGTCACTTTGATGGAATCTTCCCATGCACTATCTTCGACCGCATGTGTAAAACGGCTTCAGTGTCGGCCAATAGCGCGTGATGCCGCTACATTGGAGTGCGGATTTTCATGA
>CAYPTV010000018.1:0-16429 GCA_964413505.1 uncultured Bifidobacteriaceae bacterium
ACGACAACCGCAGCCAACGGATCACACACGCTTTCAGTCGTTGCGCGGGACGCCTCGGGCATCTTGACCTCCGAATTTGAAACGGTGAAGGTAAACAACTGAATCTGCGAACAAGCGTGGATGAATTCAAAGCACAGGTTGCAGCTTCAAACCTGTATCGCATATTTTCCCATTTAGCCAGCCTCGGTGAGGAGACTGCAAACGACCAATCCTGATGGGCGAACGATCCGGGGAAAACGAGTGGCACCCGATTTGCTTTTCTTTTGAACAGGAGTAGTTTTTGAACAGCAAGCCTCGGTAAAAGAAAATCAAAGGGTTTGCACGTCAACGGCGAGTTACATGAAAACTTCCGTCGAAAATAAAATCGTGCTTGGGTTCGCGGCATCGGTGCTGGCGCTGGTCGGCATCGGCTGGCTTTCTTACCGGACCACGACGCATCTGGTGGCTGCGGAAGACTGGGTCAACCACACCTACAAAGTCATCGCAACCATCGAATCAGGCCGCGCCATCCTCACCGACGCCGAGACCGCGCAACGCGGCTATCTGCTCACCTGCGATGAAATTTTTTTGAGGGATTCCACGAACGCGCAGGCGCAGGTCAACGGCTGGCTTGAAAAACTGCGGAATTATGTTTCCGACAATCCCGCGCAATTGAAACGCCTGGATCAATTGCAGCCGCTGGTCTCGCGGCGGCTGGCCATTTTGAACGACCGCATAAAAATCCGGCAGGAACGTGGATTGCAGGCCGTCGCCACCGCCGTCTCCACCCGCGAAGGCAAGGATTTGATGGATCAAATCCAACGGGGCATTTCCGAAATGCACTACGCGGAAGACCATCTAGCCGTGCAGCGCCTGAAAACGGTCCACGCCAGCGCAGACATCGCCGAGATTGTCATTGTTGCCGGCAGCTTTTTCGCGTGCGCCGTCGGATTGGTGGCGATTTTGTTCATCCGCCGCGATTTGAGATTGCGTGGGCAGTCCGAGGAAAAACTGCGGCAAAGCGAGAAGCATTATCGCACCTTGTTCGATTCGATAGACGAGGGCTTTTGCATCATCGAGATGATTTTCGACGACCAACAAAAGCCTGTTGACTACCGGTTTTTGGAAATCAACCCGTCGTTTGAAAAGCAAACCGGACTTCATGACGCTCTTGGAAAAAGGATGCGAGAGATTGCCCCGCAGCATGAAGCGCACTGGTTTGAAAAGTATGGGCGCGTCGCCATGATGGGTGAAGCAGTCCGTTTTCAAGATCGTGCCGAACAATTGCGCCGCACTTATGACGTCTATGCCTTTCGTTTCGGAGAGCCGAAATACCGGCGGGTGGCGATTCTCTTCAATGACATAACCAAGGCAAAAGAGGCGGAGGCGGAAATTTTCCGCAGTTCGCAGGAAATCCAAGCCGCGAATGGAAAACTTCAAACCGCCAACAAGGAACTCGAGGCGTTTTCCTATTCCGTCTCCCACGATTTGCGCGCGCCATTGCGCCATGTGGACGGCTTCGTGGATTTGCTGCGGAAACAGTCCGCCGAAAAACTGGACGAGCGCAGCCGTCGCTATCTCGACATCATCGCCGACTCCGCCCGGCGGATGGGCGCGCTGATTGACGACCTGCTGATTTTTTCGCGGATGAGCCGCATGGATTTGCGCCGCGCAAAAGTGGCATCAGAATCGCTAGTGCATGAGGTCTGGGATGCCCAGCAAGAGGAAATTCGTGGTCGCCGCGTTGTCTGGAAAATGGACAGCCTGCCACAAATTGAGGCAGATGCGGCCATGATCCGTCAGGTCTGGGCAAACCTGATCGGCAATGCGGTGAAATATTCGCGCACACGCGACCCGGCGGAGATTGAAATCGGGTGTAACGAAGAAAAGTGTGAATTCGTCTTTTTTGTGCGCGACAACGGAGTGGGGTTCGATATGCAATACGTGGACAAATTGTTCGGTGTTTTTCAACGGCTGCATCGTTCGGATGAATTCGAAGGCACGGGAATCGGGCTGGCGAATGTTCGCCGCATCGTTTCCCGCCACGGCGGACGCACTTGGGCGGAGGGCAAGGTGGGCGGCGGCGCGACTTTTTTCTTCTCACTTCCAAAAACTCCAACTGAAGGGAAAGGGTGACTTATGGCTCCATTGAAACGCATCTTGCTTGCCGAGGACAACGAACACGACGTGGAATTGACGCTCGCCGCGCTGGAAGAACACAACCTGGCCAACGAAGTCGTCGTGGCCCGCGACGGCGCGGAGGCTTTGGATTATCTATACAACCGGGGGAAATTCGCCGGGCACGCCAACGGATTCCCCGTCGTCGTCATGCTCGATCTGAAAATGCCAAAAGTGGACGGGCTGGAGGTGTTGCGGGTCATGAAAAGCGATCCGTATTTCAAACACATTCCTGTCGTGATGATTACGTCGTCGCGCGAGGAGCAGGACCTGGTTCGCAGCTACCAACTCGGCGTCAACGCCTATGTCGTCAAGCCGGTGGATTTTCAGAAATTTGTCGCGTCCATCAAGCAGGTCGGATTTTTCTGGGCCATCGTCAACGAGCCGCCGCCCGGGGCGGTGAAACGCAGCGGTTGAAAAATTATGGGAACACAGGCAGACAAACAACGGGTGCGCGTGCTGCACCTTGAAGACAACGAAAACGACCATGTTCTCCTGGCGGAGACGCTTTCCGCCAATGAATTGGATTGCGAGTTCACGCTCGCCAAAAACCGGGATGAATTTGAAGATGCTTTGCGCCGCGATGAATTTGACCTGATCATTTCCGATTTCACCCTCCCGTCCTATGACGGTTTGAGGGCGCTCTCACTCGCCCAGGAACTGCACCCGGAAACGCCGTTCGTTTTTTTCTCCGGCAGCATCGGCGAGGACATCGCCGTGGACAGCCTCCAGCATGGCGCCGTGGATTACATCCTCAAGCAGCGTCCGGGCCGCCTCGTCCCGGCCATCCGCCGGGCCTTGCACAACGCCCGCGAACGCGTGCGCCTGCAGCACGCCGATCAAATCATCCGCGAACAGGGCGCGCTGCTGGACAAGGCGAGCGACGCCATCATGGTCTGCGACCTGGCCGGCCGGATCATTTACTGGAACAAGGGCGCGGAAAAGATTTACGGCTGGATTGCCGAGGAGTCCCTTGGAAAAAATGTTTTGCACCTGCTGTTCAACGGAATTCTCACGCCGCAGATTGAAGAAACTTTCAAAACAGCCCTCGGGCAGGATGAATGGGGCGGCGAACTCCAAAAAGTGGCCAAGGACGGCAGGCGCGTCATCGTGCAGGCGCGCTCCACCTTGATTCGCGACGCGCAAGGACGTCCCCAGTCCCTGCTCGTCATCAACACCGACATCACCGAGCGCAAACTGCTGGAGGAGCAATTCCTCCGCGCACAGCGCCTCGAAAGCCTGGGCGCGCTTGTCAGCGGCATAGCGCATGACCTGAACAACGCGCTCACGCCCATCCTCATCGGCGCAAGCATCCTGCGCGGAGAAACGCTGTCGCGGGAAGGCGAGAGCGTTTTGGGCACCATGGAATCCAGCGCCCAGCGCGGCGCGGAGATGATCCGGCAGGTGCTCGCCTTCGCGCGCGGCGGCGATTCAGGCAGGGTCATCATCCGCGTTGACCAGATCGTGAAGGAAATGGGCAGGATCATCACCGACACCTTTCCAAAAAACATCGAGTGCCGCATCAACGCGGACAAAAATTGCAGCCCCGTTTCCGGCGCGCCCACGCAACTGCACCAGATCCTGATGAACCTCTGCGTCAACGCCCGCGACGCCATGCCCGTAGGCGGCGTCGTCACGCTCTCCACGCAAAACGTCCGTCTCGATACCGCCGCCGCCGCCAAAATTCCCGACGCGAAGCCCGGAAACTATCTTTGCGTCAGCGTCGCGGACACCGGCACGGGCATTCCCGCCGCGCAACTCGAAAAACTGTTCCAGCCGTTCTTCACCACCAAGACCGCCGACAAGGGCACCGGCCTGGGATTGTCCACCTCCCTCTCCATCGCAAAAAACCACGGCGGCTTCATCACCGTCAAAAGCGAGGTCGGCTGCGGGACCGAATTCAAGCTCTTTCTGCCCGCCCTCATCGGCGCGGCGGAAGGGGAGGCCGCGCCGCAAAAACCCGCGCCGCCCGTCGGCGGCGGCCAGTGCATCCTCATCATTGACGACGAGGAGTCCATGCTCGCGCTCATCCGCACGACGCTGGAAAATTATCATTACCGCGTCATCACCGCCGCCAGCGGACCCGAGGCCGTCGTCCGTCTCGCCCAAAAAACCGATGACGTGAACCTCGTCATCACCGACATCGAAATGCCGTTCATGGACGGCTTCGCCACCATCAAGGCCCTCCGCAAAGTCAAATCAAACCTCAAAATCGTCGTTGCCACAGGCTCGAAGCAGGAAAAGGCCGTTGACGGGCACGGCCTCAAAACCGATGCGTTCATTTACAAGCCGTTCACAACGGATCAGCTCCTCAAAACCGTCCACGAAGTTCTCTCGCGGAAAAATTAACCGCCGGCCCTCCACCCGGACGCCTGCTGAATTTCCTCAAAACTGATCTTCCTTCTCCTTGAACAAAATGTTGAACGTCGTCAGCGAGCCGTAGCTGCGCGTGATGTATTGCTGCATCTCCACCTTCTCGCCGTCGGACAATTTCTCGTGCGCGTTGATTTTCTGCTCCAGCACGCGCAGATTGTTCCGCACCATCACGATCTTGTGGAAGAACGTTTCCAGCGGCACCTCCTTCGCCTGCAACGCCGCGTCCGCCGGGTGCATCACCACCTTGCCGCCGTGCCAGCGCAGGCCGAGCTGCTCCACGACCGAATCCGGCTTTTCCAGGCCAAGCTTCCTGACTGCGGCATCCAAAGTCTGCTCGATGAATTGCTTCAACGGCACATTCAATCCGATTGCCGCCATTTGCGGCTCGGCGGGTTCCAGGCCGGCGGCGTGCGGCTCCACTGTGCGTTTGCCGTCGTTGAACTGGATGTCCGCCGTGACCTCGGAAATCGTCCTGACCGTTCCCAGGCCGTATTGCGGATGCCGGACGTTCATGCCGATGTGCAATGCTTCGATTTTCATGATGGAAATTTAACCACGGCTTGCCGCGCCGTAGCAAGCAGCGAAGGCGGGATGGACGCGGATGCACACGGATTTTTGGGCTCGCGCGAAGGCCGCGAAGTTGGCGAAGAAAAATTCACCGAACCTTCGCATCCTTCGCGTTCTTCGCGCGACAACAATTTCGGTTGCGATGCGACTCCGGCAAAAAATCAAGGCGACAAGGTTTTGAAAAGGCGGTAGGCTCGCGCAAACAAAGCAATGAATCATACCGACTACCTGAAATACTACCATCTTGAGGAATATCTTTTTAACGATGTTTCAAACCGTTTCCGAACTGATGGATATATCAGAGCTTTTGATTTCTTTTGCATTGTCATCTGGAAGGCGAACCGGGCGAAATCAAAAATAGCCGACCGTCTCCTGGCTCAAGGACACAAAGATTTAGATTCGGCGGTTAGAACTCTTACAAGTGCAATTTACAGCGCAAAAGAACCCAAAGGACGACTGCAAATAATAATGGATAAAGATAAATGGAAGTTTCGACTTCCAATGGCTTCTGCTGTTTTAACGGTTCTATATCCAGACGAGTTTACCATCTATGACGTTAGAGTATGTGAAGCTCTAAATGCTTTCAAAGACCTTCAAAATAAAACGCAATTCGAGGATGTTTGGAATGGTTACGAGGAATTTGTTAAGCGTGTAAAGAGCGCGGCAGGTGAACAACCGAAATTGAGAAACAAAGATCGTTTGCTTTGGGGCAAGTCTTTTGCTGAACAACTTGAGAAAGATATTGAAAATAAATTTCCACGTAAAACGGACGATTCCAATTCGGAAGAATGAGCGCCAAATTGACAGACCGTTTTGAATTCGAGCGCGCGCTCTGGCAGAAAAATCTCGTGCGCGTCGCGGGCGTGGACGAGGCCGGGCGCGGACCGCTCGCCGGACCCGTGGTCGCAGCCGCCGCCATCCTGCCGTCGCGCTGGGCGGAATCGGGTCTGCCTGCCGGACTCGCCGGCTTGAACGATTCCAAGCAGCTCACCGCCGCGCAGCGCGAAAAATATTTTCAATTCATCACCGGCTGCGAAGAAATCGAATTTGCCATCGCCCAAGTGGACGCGGCGGCAATTGACGAAATCAACATCCTGCAGGCCACGCATCGCGCAATGAACGACGCGCTGGAGCAATTGAATCCGCAACCGCAGCACGCGCTCGTGGACGGTCGGCCGGTCAAAACCATGCGCGTGCCACAGACGGCCATCGTGAAGGGCGACGCGCGGAGCTATTCCATCGCCGCCGCGAGCGTGCTGGCCAAGGTCACACGCGACCGGCTGATGCTGGGATTTCACGCGCAATTTCCCGAATATGGTTTTGCGGAGCACAAAGGCTACGGCACGGCGAAGCATCTGGCGGCGATCGCGCAGTTCGGCGCGTGTCCAATACACAGGAAAAGTTTTGCACCGCTCAAGCAGCCGGAGCCAAAACTGTTTTAGTCACAGATGCACACAGATGAATCACAGATTTCTTAAAAACCGGAAACAAATCGCTTTGCTTCATCTGTGTTATATCTGTGAAAATCTGCGGCCAAGAAAATGAATTTTTTGGAAAAGCTCAAGGCGCGGTTTGCCGGCAAGGTGAAGCCGGAGCATTTGCGACGCGGCGAACTGGGCGAGCGCGCTGCCAAAAAGCATCTGCAAAAGCTCGGCCTGAAATTTCTCGCGGCCAATTACCGTTCCGAACGCGGCGAGATTGACTTGATTTTCCGCGACGGCGACTGCCTTGCCTTCATCGAAGTCAAAACGCGTTCGTCCGAAAACTGGTCGCGTCCGGCAGCGGCGGTCAACGCGGAGCGGCGGCGGCGGCTTTCGCAATGCGCGCTGGATTATCTGCGGCTGCTGAAGAATCCGGCGGTGAAAATCCGCTTCGACATCGTGGAAGTTTTGCTGAACGGCGGCGAGGTGCGCGAAGTGCGGCATTTGCCGAACACATTCGCGATGAGCAAGCCGTTTCGTTACGGCTGATTTTTAATTTGTTTGCGTGACGCGAACCGCCATGTTGTGTCTAATCGCAGGTGGAATCACTTGTGGACAATCCAATTGAAGCAGCCCGCGCGCGTCAGCCGGTTTTGGAGCTGGCGCCGGACGGGTTTTCGGAATTATATCAAGCCCACAGCCGTGAGATTTATTATCTGACGCTCCGGCTTTTGGGCGACGACGCAAAAGCCGAGGACGCGACGCACGACGTTTTTCTCAAAGCCTTCAAAAAGTGGGACGATTTTCGCGGCGACGCTTCCGCGCGCACCTGGCTTTATCGAATCGCCATCAACCATTGCAGCAATCTCCGGCAAAGCTGGCACAGCCGCAATCTCGTCACCAACGCCGCCGATGCAATTTGGGAAAATGCAGCCGCGCAATATGATTCTCCGCTCCGCGTTTTGGAAACGAAGGAACTTGGCGAACGGATTCAAAGAACGCTCGACAATCTTCCCGAAGAATACCGGCTGCTGCTTTTGCTGGTCGCGAACGAGGAATTGAGCTACGACGAAATCGCAAATCTGACCGGGCAATCGCCCGACGCCGTGCGCGGAAAATTGCATCGCGCGCGCAAAGCCTTCGCCGCCCATTTCCAAAAAACCGCCTGATTTATGAAGCACGAAAAAAAATTCTCCTCACAGGAACAACAGGTTTCTGAAACGCAATCGCGGCAGACAACGGCGCGTGAATTCGCCTCCGTCGAAGAATTGCTGCGCTTCGACACCGGACAGACAACCGTGCCGCCCGCAATCGCGGATCGCCTCCAGAAATCGGCGGCGCAAATCAATCCACCGGCGGCACGGCCGTGGTGGAAGAATCTATTCGGTTCAAAATCATGAGCCGTTTCTGGAATCAATTCCTGGCCGCGCTGACTCCCGGTGTGCGGATTTTGCTGGCCGTGCTGGCGGCAACCGCGCTGGCGGCGTTCATCGGCCAAGCAACCGGCGATTTCAATCTGGACGGCTGGCTGGCGTTGACCGCGCAACATTTCTGGCGCGGGCAAATCTGGCGGCTCGTGACCTATGTCTTGCTGCCTGCGGGCATCTTGAATTTTATTTTGAATGTTTTTGCGCTCATCCTGCTGGGCGGCTGGCTGGAGCGAGTCCGGTCGCGAGGCGAACTGTGGATCATCTGCAGCGTGTCACCGGCCGGCGCCGGCCTCGCCGCCGTGCTGCTGCCATTTGCCCCGCTGTCCGGCGCGGGGCCGATGATGTTTGGCCTGCTTGCAGCATGGTATTTTCATTGCGGTCACGAAAAGGTTTCCGTATTTCCATTCGGCGAAATGACCGTCCGGCAACTGGCTTTGGTGGCCGCCGCCGCCAGTCTTTTATTCACGTCAATTTCCGCAGGATGGCAAACGGCAACAGTGATGGCGGCAGGCGGTTTGAGCGGATGGCTTTACGTCTGGGGATGGCACAAATGGCTGATGAGCCGCGACAGCCGGGTTGTTCCTTCGGAAAGAATCAGCCGGCTTGAGCTATGATCTGCACTCCGCCAGCCACCATCTCACAAGCGACCCCGACGCGCCGTGCACTCGCGCGCAAACGCTCGGCGGTTGCGCGCGCGATGCTGGCCGATTGCCGGTTTTGCGCGCACGATTGCGGCGTCAACCGGCTCGCGGGAGAATTTGGCTTGTGCCGCGCCGGAGCCGCGCCGCGATTTTTTTCCGCGCAAGTTGAAGTCTCGGACGAATTGGAACTGGTTCCGACGTTTGCAATCGCGTTGAGCGGATGCGATTTGCGCTGCGATTTTTGCATCACTGGAAAAGAAAGCTGGAATCCGCGAGCCGGTGAAAATTTCGACGCAGAAAAAATGGCGGCAAAGGCGAAACAGGCTTTGCGGAACGGATCGCGCACAATCATGCTTCTCGGCGGCGAGCCGACGATTTATCTGCCCTCCGCGCTGGAGCTTGTCGCTGAATTGCCGGACTCGGCGAAATTGATCTGGAAAACGAACGCTCACGGCTCGGCGCAGGCGCGCGAACTGCTGGACGGGATGTTCGATGTCTGGCTGGCGGATTTCAAATTCGGCAACGACGATTGCGCGCGGCGGCTTGCGAAAATTCCAGATTACGTCCACGTCGTTCAGGAAAATTTACTTTGGGCGGACGAGCACGGCGAATTGATTGTGCGGCATTTGCTCATGCCGGGACACATTGATTGCTGCTGGAAGCCGGTTGCAAAGTGGCTGGCGGAAAATCTGCCCGGCATCAAAGTGAATTTGCGCTCCGGTTTCTGGCCGGCGTGGAAATCGGCGCGGCATTCGGAATTGCGCAAAACAGTTTCCGCCGATGAAGCTGAACTGGCTTTGCAAATCGCGAGGAGTTGCGAACTGAATTTGATCCCATGAAAAAAGGTAAAATCGAATTGAGCACTGAACTTTTGATTTTGCCGGACGGGCGGATTCTGGTTCAGAATTTGACGCAGCCAATGGCTGAACTTTTGAACAGATTGAATCCGAAAGATAAAACAATTGCGTCGCGCGCAGGGATTGGCAACCGGCGAAATCCGGGTCAAAAAACATGCAAACAATCGTAAATTTCCAAACCGAACTAGAAACGCTCATCCGCGCGCGTTATCCCATTCTTTACATTTTGAGCAGCGAGGAGTCGCGCGTGCAAAGTCTGGTGGTCGAGATTGCGCAGAAGCGGCAGAAAAAGGTTTTTGAATGGAGTTTCAGCACGGGCATCGTGCCGGCGGGAACTTCAATCCAGTCGCAAAAGCATCGCAACGCGGCGACGAAAGACCCGTTGATGGCGCTGGACCAGGTCATTGAACAAGTCGAGCCGGCGATTTTTATTTTCAAGGATTTTCATCCGTTCCTGACAAAAAATAATTTTGCCGTCACTCGCAAGCTCAAGGAAATCGCTCTGCATTTGAAGAACAGTTTCAAAACGATCGTGCTGGTTTCGCCCGTGATGGAAATTCCGACGGAATTGGAAAAGGAAATCACGCTGCTCAACCATCCGCTGCCTTCGCGTGACGATCTGGCCGCGCTGCTAGACAAAATCATCAATGACGTGAAACAGTTTCATCAGGTGAAGATTGACCTGGATGACGCGGGACGCGAACGGTTGTTGCAAGCCGCGCTTGGTTTGACGCTTGGCGAGGCGGAAAATGTCTTCGCCAAAATCATCGTCAAGGACGAGCGGTTGAGCGCGGAGGACGTGAACGATGTTTTTGCCGAAAAACAGCAGATCATCCGCAAGAGCGGTTTGCTGGAGTATTACGCGACGGACGAAAGTTTTACGAACGTCGGCGGCATGAGCGTTTTGAAAGACTGGCTGGGCAAACGCTCCATCGCGTTCACGAATGAAGCGCGCGAGTTCGGCCTGCCGTTTCCGAAAGGCATTTTGATGCTCGGCGTGCAGGGCTGCGGCAAGAGCCTTTGCGCAAAGGCTGTCTCGAACTTGTGGCAGCTACCGTTGCTGCGTTTTGACATGGGCCGGATGTTCGGAAGCTTGGTCGGCTCATCGGAAGAAAATGTGCGCCGCGCGATCGCGGTGGCGGAATCGGTCGCGCCGGCGATTTTGTGGGTGGACGAAATTGACAAGGCGTTCGCGGGTTCGCAAGGTTCCGGCTCAACGGACGGCGGCACGACGGCGCGTGTCTTCGGAACTTTTCTAACGTGGCTCTCGGAAAAGACCGCGCCGGTTTTTGTCGTGGCCACGGCCAATGACATTTCGCAATTGCCGCCGGAACTGCTGCGCAAGGGGCGGTTGGACGAAATTTTCTTCGTGGACTTGCCGAGTCCCGAAGAGCGGAAGGAAATTTTCAAAATTCACATCACGAAACGGAAACGCGACGCGACGAAGTTTGATTTGGAAACTTTGGCAAACGGCAGCGCGGAATTCAGCGGCGCGGAAATCGAGGAAGCTATCAATAGCGCTCTTTATGACGCTTTTTACGCCAAACAGGAAATGACGATGGACGACGTGAAAACTGCGTTGTCGCAAACCGTGCCGCTGGCCAAAACAATGGACGAACAGATCAACCGCCTGCGAAGCTGGGCGGAAGGCCGCGCGCGCAATGCGAGCATGGCGCGCGATGCCAAGAAAGGCGACACGATGCGGCGGATGGAATTTTAACTGAACAGTTATGAATTTTTGGGCCAATCTGCTTGAGCATTTCAAGAGCCGCAGCGCATGGCTTTTTATGCCTGCGCTGCTGGTGTTTTTCGCGATCATATTATTGCCGCAATTCTTGAGTGCATTGTTTTCAGAAATTGGTTTCTTCAATTTCGATTCGGAAAAAATTCTGCGGGTTTTACTTTGGGTGATGCCGGTAATCGTTGTGTTATTGGTCGCGGGAATTGCCACAATGATCCGCCGCCGTCGCACGCGGCGCCCCAAGCGTTACGAAATTTCACCTTTATCGCGTGACGAAATGCGCAAAGCTCGGTCAAAACTGGTGAATACAAAATAATATGAGCTGCGTCTGTATTTTAACTCCCGTCGTCATAGCGGCGTGGCCGGCGTTCAGCGCGGCGGTCGTGGCGGCAGCGGCTTCGATGGGCTATCAAATCGGCCGAAGCTTCCAATCTAAAAAGAGACGCGGCGGTCGCGGATAAAAGTTCAAACAAGGTTCAACTTGAAATCGAAAACAGCGAGGTGGTCACAAATCAGCTTGGCCGGGAGCAGCGCATCGCCGTGACGCGCGACGGCGTGACGATCACATTTTCTCGCGACGCGCGCGGGAAGGCGGCGCTTTGCGTGACGGGCGACGGGCATGACAAGGAAACATTGCGCGCACTGGGCGAAGAAATGAGCCAGGCGGTCGTGCAGCAATATGTTTATCAAAAGTTGACGGACGAAATGCGCGCGCGCGGCTTTAACGTCGTTGAGGAAGAAACGAATCAAGACCGCTCGATACGGATGAAAGTGCGGCATTGGGAGAATTGAAACTATGGGAAACATCCAACAGCCAACATTCAATAGTGGGATCCACCGATGAGCGATCAACCCATGCTAAAATTCGTAAAGGTGTTTTGTCGCGATCTGGAAGGAAAACATGAGAATGCCATTTTCCTTAATGCCAATCATATTGTGAAAATCGAACTGGCGGCATGTGGAGCTGATGAAGTTTCTTCCATCATCACACTCGTCAACGGCGAAAAGCTTGAGGCGGCCGGGACACCGGAAGACTTGGTGACCCACGAACGATACTTTTACCCGAAGGTAAAGGATGAAAGCAAAGCCTGATACACTTGTTTATGCCCCAACGTGAATTTGAAACCGCCAGCGGCAACATCACGGTCAAGGCTGATTCACCACCGGACGCGGACTGCTTTAAGCAATTCAAGGAGAAAGCTTATCAGTGGAGGCAAAACCTAAAATCCGGCTTGCCCAACGCAACCGATCAGTTTGTCGAGGGCGCGTGGTTGCTCATTGGGGATTTTCCAGACGAAGCATACGGCTATTTGTATATAATTTCGGCTATTAGTAGTTACGAAAGTTGCTGCGAATCAGCCAAAGCTCGATCTTTGGCTGAAGAACTGGTTGCCAGTTCTGCGCCTCAAAACTGCAAGCTGTGGGCGAAGGGTTTCCTGAACCGACTGGATGCGGGCGGTAAACCAGTGGAAATGCAATTTGTCGCGCTCGACGGACAGTTGGTGGATTTGAAACAAATGCGGGGCAAGGTCGTGCTCGTTGAGTTTTGGTCAACGCGCTGCGGAGCTTGTGTAAAAGAACTGCCGCGCTTAAAGGAGGTGTGGGATAAATTTCACAGCCAAGGATTGGAAATTATCGCCATCAGTTGCGACAAAGACAAAGAGGTGTTGGGAAAATTTATTAACAGCCACAAAATTCCGTGGCCGCAATTTTTCGGTGGCAAGAACTTTTTCGACAATAAATTTACCGTCGGATTCGGCATTGGTGGTGTTCCACACATTTTCTTCGTGGATCGAAACGGCCTGTTCCGGTTCGACAGGGTGCTTCGGCCCAGCGATGGGCAATTTGAAAAAATAATTTCCATGCTTTTATCCGAACAAATCAATCCCTAGTTTTATGCCACAACGCGAATTTGACATCACCATCGGCAAGGACGGCAGCGTGGAGCTGCACGTCAAAGGTTACAAAGGCAAAGGCTGTCTCGAAGCGATGAAAATGTTCGAGCAGATTGTCGGTGAACTGAAATCGGAACAGAAGACTGGTGAATTTTACGAGCCGGAAGAAGTGGTGCGTTATAACATTGACCAGCGGCATTGAAGTTTGAACTCCAGCGAAAAATTCACTTCGCCTTACTATCCGCGCCGTGCGCGGTGGTATGGACGCATTTTTTATTTCGGCGGCGCAATCCGCCACGGCCTCGCACTGGACCGGATTTATCTTCCAAAAGAAATAACCATTGGAGGACTCATTGGAAGTTTTTTGGTTCCCGGTTTGGGGGTTTATCTTCGCGGCCCGCGATTTTACGGAAAGCTGGCGGTGGCGGCTTACGCGCTGCTGTTCACCGTTTTCATCGTATGGATGGGTTATCCAATTGGGAATTATGCGTTTGGACTAATGCTTTCGATCCATACGACCGGCTTCGTTTATTATTGCAGTCCGTGGCTGATAAACGAATCGCTGATGTGCCGGATATTTTTGACAATCGGGGTCATGTTGGGATTGGGTCTGCTTATTTATATGCCGTTGCGAACGCATTGGCTGCTTCCATTGCGCGTGAACGGTCACGCGGTGATCGTGGAAAAATTTCCCTTCGCGCACGACATCAAACGTGGCGACCGGATCGCCTATGAACTTTCAGGATATTATTTTTCAAACCACGGCGGTCAGGGCGTTTCGGGTCAGGCGGGAATAGGCGTGGGTTTGGTGCTGGCAACGGCTGGTGACCGTGTGGAATTTTCGACGAATCATTTTACCGTGAACGGCGTTCCGCAGCCGCTTCTGCCGCATATGCCGGCTTCGGGAAATTTTGTGGTTCCGGAAAATCACTGGTTCATCTGGCCGAATCTTGCTATAAGCGGCAACTGGCAGGTGGGTGAAGCGGACATTTCATCCGCCATGCTGCAATTGGCAGATGTTCCCGAAAGTAAAATTATCGGCAAACCGTTCAAACGCTGGTTCTGGCGGAAACAAACTTTACCATGAGCCGTTTCGGAAATCTTGAACTGGGCGGCGAGTCCGAAAACCAGTGGCAGCAGGAGCAAAAGCCACTGGCCAAGGACGAGACTTATTATTTTGGCGAGGCGCGCGCGGCGTTTGAGAACGGCGACTTTGAGCAGGCATTGCGTTTTTACTCGAAGGTTCTGGAATATAATCCGCAAAATGCCGCCGCTTGGACGGCGCAGGTGCGAATGCTGGTCGAACTCGGTGAATTTCGCGAAGCAAAATTGTGGGCGGACAAGGCGCTGGAAAGATTTCCGCAATTTCCCGAATTGCTCGCAGCCAAGGCCGTCGCCCTCGCCCGCGGCGGCGACTTGCAGGGCGCGCTGGCATTTTCCGACGCCTCGATTGAAGAGCGCGGCGACACGCCTTATGTCTGGCTCGCGCGCGGCGACGTGATGCTTGCGCGCAAAGAACATCGCGCCGATTATTGTTTTGAAAAGGCGCTGCTGCTCGCGCCGAAAGACTGGTTCACGGCGTGGCTCGCATCGCGCATCCGTTTTTATTACAGTCAGTTTGTGCTCGCGCTGAAATTGCTGCAACAGGCCGTCGAATGGAACGCCGGGCATTTTCGTTTGTGGCTGGAACTCGGCCAGTGCCAGCACGCGCTCGGCTTCATCGGGCTGGCGGAAAATTCCTACATGCAGGCGCGCCATTTGAATCCGCAATGCAGCGAGGCCGACGCCGCGCTCGCGCGGCTTTCGCAAACCGGGTTCTGGTCGCGCACGCGCGACAGGTTGGGGCAACTTTTCAGAAGATGAACGAGACAATGCTTAACCGGCTGCTGTCCGCAGCGAACGATTATGATGCCTCCGATCTGCATCTGGTGGCCGGCGTTCCGCCCGCGTTCCGCGTCAACGGCGAAATCATCATTGCGGACGAAGACGCGCTGACCGAGGAGGAACTCGCGGCGATGACGAACAGCCTGTTGAATGAACAGCAGAAAAAAAAGTTTGAGCAGGACTGGGAGCTTTGCATTTCGCTGCTGCACAGCGCCGCCGGGCGGGTCCGCATGACTTTTTACCGGCGCAACGGCAATTCGGAAATGAGTTTCCGTTTTTGCGGAGATCGCATTCCCATGCGCGAGGAGCTTGGCCTGCCAAAAACCCTCGACGAACTGGCGCGCAAGCCGAACGGCCTGGTCTTGATAACCGGGCCGACCGGCGCGGGCAAAACCACGACGCTCAATTACCTCGTTGACCTCATCAACAGCGAGCGGCGCTGCAAAATTGTCACGATTGAAGACCCGATTGAATTCGTGCACCAGAACAAACGCGCCATTGTCGTGCAACAGGAAGTCCTCACCGACGTCCGTTCATTCAACCGTGCGCTCATTCACGTTCTTCGGCAGGACCCGGACGTGATCGTCGTCGGTGAGATGCGCGATCATGAAGCCATTGCCACCGCCTTGACGGCGGCGGAAACGGGGCATCTTGTTCTGGCCACGATGCATTCGCCAAACGCATCTCACGCGCTCGAACGCATCATAGGTGTTTTTGAAGGCAGCGCGCAGCGGCAAATCGTCCTGCAATTGGCGAACGCCTTGCAGGGAATAATTGCACAAGATTTATTGCCGGCAGCGGACAGGACGAGGCGCGTTCTCGGCTATGAACTGCTGATCGCGAGCGGAGCTGTTCGCAATTTAATCCGTGAGAACCAGCTTCATCATTTGGAAAATTCCATGCAGATGGGACGCAAGGAAGGAATGGTTCTGATGGACAACTGTCTTTACGATCTTTACTGCAAATGCCAGATCACCTATGACACCGCCGTCAGCCGCGCGCGACATCCGGATCGAATCAACCAACAGCGGTCTTAAATCGCGGACGCGGAGAATGGCTCACCGCGCTGATTGCAATTGCAGCGCGATTTCCTTTTCCACCTCGTGCGCCACGTCAATGTCCGTGTTGCCCAGCGGCGTGCGCGACTGCACGGTGACTTCGGTGATTCTCGGATCAATCGCCTCGACGCGGACCCAGACGTTGTGATCGTTCACCTTGCCGTAAAATGACAGCGTGGAATTGGTCGCATCGTGCGGAATATATTCGGTGAGCAGCACACCGTCCGTTTTGATGGCGGCGACGGCGGCCTGATAAACCTGGTCAAGCGGGCGTTCGTAACGGCCCTGGACGGAATCCTTGCCGAACCAGAGCGCGGGCGACCGGGTGCCGCTGACCGTTTTGACGCAACCGGCGGTGACAAGGACGATTCCCGCAAACGCCGCAAAAATTTTTGTTTTCAT
>CAYPTV010000019.1:0-16399 GCA_964413505.1 uncultured Bifidobacteriaceae bacterium
ACCAGACTGAGTTTGAGAAGTCGCTGCCAAAAATCGTGGAATCTCTGGAGGAGCCTGTTGCAAGTTCGTCCATCGTGCCGATGTATTTTGTCTGCCAGCGCGCGCGGCAGGATGTGAAAGTCACTCTCATCGGCCAAGGCCCGGACGAATTGTTCGGCGGCTACAACCGGCATCTCGGTGTTCACTACGGAAATTTGTGGCGCGGGCTGCCAAAAGAAATTCAGTCCGCCGCCGCAAAATTAATTTCAAAATTGCCGCGCAACGAAACTTTGAGGCGCGGCGTTCATTCGCTTGGGATTGAAGACCGGCTGGCACGTTATCAAAGCGTTTTTTCCCTGTTTCCGGCGGAGACGGTGAACGGGCTGTTCCGCGATCAGTTTTCGCCCGAAGGCCAAAGCGCTGAATTGTCCGAATATCTGCATCCGCTGTTGCCGCAGATGGAAAAGCTGGACGAACTTGGCGGCTTTCAACTTCTCGAAATCCGTTCCTCGCTGCCGGATGAATTGCTCATGTATGCCGACAAACTTTCGATGGCGCACAGTCTCGAAGCGCGTGTGCCTTATTTGGACCGGACGGTTGTTGAATACGCGCAGCAATTGGACGCCAGCTTCAAAGTCCGTCGCGGCGAACGGAAATGGCTGCATCGCCGCGTGTGCGAAAAATTTCTGCCGCGCCAGATTTTGAAGCGCAAGAAACGCGGCTTCGCGGTGAACGTGGTGGATGCGTGGTTTCAATCTTCGGCAAAAGGAAAATTTACCGACATGCTGCTAGACAACAATTCGCTGATGTTTCAATTGCTGAAACCGGAGCCGGTGAAAAAACTTTTGGAAGACCACCGGTCAAAGCGGCAGGACAACCATAAATTATTGTTCAGCCTCGTGATGTTCGAGCAATGGCTGCGCAGTGTGCGGGCAGCGTAAAACCTGAAAGGAATTGAGAATGTTAATCAACAAAACCGAAACCAGCGTGTCCGGACGGGTGGTGCAGATTGCCCGGGTTCGCCATGAATGGTTTGAATTTCTGGACAACCCACCGGCCTTCATTGAAGAAATCCGCCGGGCGGACGTTGCGGATATCGTGACTTTTTTGCAAGAGACGCATGTCGCACGCCCAACCTGGCCGTATCTCCAGCAGACCACCCACGCATCGGTGTTGAGTTTTAAAAATTTCGACGACTGGTGGAAAGGCCTCAAAGACAAGGCCCGGAACCAGGCGCGCAAGGCGCAGAAGACCGGTGTCGAGCTGCGCCCGGCAAGGCTGGACGATGAATTTTTGCGCGGCGTGAAGACCATCTATGACGAATCACCGCTTCGGCAGGGACGGAAGTTCACGCATTACGGCAAGGATCTGGCGGAAATCCGGGAGGACTTGAGTTCGTTTCCTGAATGCACAACTTTTACCGGCGCCTATCATGACGGGCGGCTGATCGGGTTCGTGAAATTATTCGAGGGGAACCGGATCATGCGGATCGTCCATATTATTGCCACGTTTGCCGACCGCGACAAATGTCCGATGGACGCGCTGATGGTCCGGGCGGTTGAGATGGCCGGTCAAAAGGGAATTTTTCATCTGCACTATGGTGACTGGGCCCACGGCGGCCTCGGCGCGTTTCGCTTGAAATACGGCTTTGAGCGCCACGACTGCCCGCGCTATTTTGTGCCGCTCAACGGCCGCGGCGCGCTGGCTTTGAAGCTGGGGTTACATCGGCGGTTCCGTGACCGCATCCCGCAAAGCTGGAAAACCCGGGTGACCGGCCTGCGCGGCAAATGGAACGCCTGCTTCATAAGGCTTGATGGATCAGCGCTGAAACATTTAATCCCATTGAAATAGAGGCGGTGACTGCGGCACTTCAGGCCGCCGTCATTTGAATCCCGTTACGCTCCACCAGAAAATCAATCCCATGCCAGGCATCACCGGAATCATCAGCCGAAAACCCGCCGCCGAATGTGAACGCGCCGTGAAAATCATGGCCGCCACCCTGAAGCACGAAAGCTTTCACCCGACCGGAACTTTTTCCGTGCCGGAACTCGGCGTCTTCGCCGGTTGGGTGGCGCACGAAAACTCCTTCGCCGACAAACAAGTTTTTCAGAACGAAACCCGGGACATCGCGCTGCTTTTCTCCGGCGAATGTTACGTCGAAGCCGAAACCAAAAACCGGCTCCGGAAGAACGGCCACAGTTTTTCCAGCGGCGGCGGCGACTCTCTCGTCCATCTTTACGAGGATCTCGGTGAGAAGTTTTTCGAAGCGCTGAACGGCCTGTTCAGCGGCCTGCTGATTGACCGGCGGCAGCGCAAGATTTTTCTGTTCAATGACCGCTATGGCATGGAACGGATTTACTGGCACGAAACCCCCGACGCATTTTATTTTGCCAGCGAGGCCAAGGCGCTGCTGCGCATCCTGCCGGAATTGCGCAGCTTTGACGCCGCCGGGCTGAACGAATTTCTGACCTTTGGCTGCACGCTGGACGAACAGACGCTGTTTCGCGGCATCCAACGGCTGCCCGGCGGCGCACGCTGGACGTTCACAGATGGCCACCGCCTCCCGGAAAATTATTTCATCCCAGAAACCTGGGAGGAGCTGCCGGAAATCTCCGCCACAGAATTTGAATCCCGCTTCCACGAGGTGTTCAAAAAAATCCTGCCGCGCTATTTTTCCAGCGATTCAAAAATTGGCATCGCGCTGACCGGCGGACTCGACACACGAATGATCATGGCCTGTCGCCCGCAAGACAGCCACAGCCAGACCACTTACACTTTCGCAGGCAAAAATGGCGAGACTTTGGACGACCAGATCGCCGCGCGCGTGGCGGCGGCTTGCGGCCTCGATCACAAGCTGCTCCGCCTGCACCCGGACTTCTTTTCCAGCTTTGCGGCGCACGCGGACGAAACGGTTTTTGTCACCGACGGCTGCTCCGGAATTTCCGGCGCGCACGAAATTTATTTCAACCGGCAAGCGCGCGAAATCGCGCCGGTGCGTTTGACGGGAAACTATGGCAGCGAGGTTTTTCGCGGAATCTCGACGTTCAAGCCGCTCCCACTTTCGCCCCAACTTTTCAACCCCGATTTGGGCAGGAAAGTAATTTCGGAGGCGCAAAAATTTTCCGAGCAAAAAAAAGAGCCGATGACCTTCGCCATTTTCAAGGAAATTCCTTGGAACTTGTTCGGCAATCTTGCAGCCGGCCGTTCTCAAGTCGGTTTTCGCACGCCTTATTTGGACAACGAACTTGTCGCGCTCGCCTATCAATCGCCTGAAGCGATCCGCAAATCGTCATTGCCCGCGTCACGGCTCGTAAAAGCCAACAGCAAAATCTTGAGTGAAATTCCAACTGACCGGGGATTTGCCGGAAACAATTTCGGCCTGAAATATTTGTGCCGTCGCGCTTTCGCAGAAGTCACTTTCAAAACGGATTATTACAACAACGAAGGTTTGCCGCGCCCGCTCGCACCCTTCGATCCAGCGTTCAAATTCGTCGCGTCCAAGTTGAAGCTGGCCGGCTTGCATAAATTTCTGCATTACAATGATTGGTTTCGCCATGGACTTTCCAGCTATCTGCAAAGCGCGCTGGACGTGCCACAAGTCCGCCAAAGTCGTTTTTGGAATCCGTATTTTGTGAAACGCATAGCCGCCGAACACATCACCGGGCGAAAAAATTATTCCCTCGAAATCAACGCGGTTCTCACGCTTGAAGCCATCGAACGGCTGCTGTTTCGTGAACTTCCGCGCGACAATTAATTTCTAAAATATGAACACATTGATCATCAAACTTGGCGCGACGGGCGACGTTGTGCGCACGACGCCGCTGCTCGAAAAATTGAGCGGCAAAATCACATGGATCACGGCGGCAAAAAACATCTCACTGCTGCAAGGTCTGCAAATAAATCCGCGCAGTATTTCGTGGGAACAACGAAGCGCGGTTGTGAATGAGCGCTACGATTTTGTCATCAATCTGGAAGACACGCTTGAGTCCGGCCAGTTCGTTCAGGCTTTGAAATTCGACCGGTTGTTCGGCGCGCTTTTGGACACGAACGGCAAGCTGGTTTATACCGATGATTCAAGCGGCTGGTTCGATTTGAGCCTCATCAGCCGGTTCGGAAAACAGGAAGCGGACAGGCTCAAGCTCGAAAACCACCGCACTTATCAGGATTTGATTTTCAGCGGCCTTGGATTTGAGTTCAACGGAGAAAAGTATCTTTTGCCTGAACCGTCAAAAACAGATTTGCCCGGCGATATCGCCATTTCACCAAAAGCCGGCGCGGTATGGCCGATGAAAAATTGGGCTTATTACGCGGAATTAAAACACGAACTGGAAAAAAGAGGACTCGTCGTGAACGTGCTGCCGGAGCGCGCGACATTGCTCGAACATCTGGGCGATGTGCGGAATCATCGCGTGCTCGTGAGCGGCGACAGTCTGCCAATGCACTTTGCGCTTGGCACCGGCACGCGCTGCGTCACCATTTTCAACTGCACGAGTCCGTGGGAAATTTTTGATTACGGCATCCAGCGGCAAATTACGTCGCCATTGCTGGCGGAATTTTTTTTCAAGCGCGGCATGGACGCGCGCGCGACTGGCGCGGTTTCCGTCCAGGAAGTTTTTAACGCGGTGATGGAACAACTCACCGAACCATTGCCGGCGGAATTTTTCTTCAAACGCGGCATGGACACGCATCCGACAGACGCGGTTTCCATCGAAGAAGTTTTGGCGCATTAACAACTCAAATGAACGACAACCAAACCAGTCTGCTCACGGCCGGACGCGACAAGCCTTACGCGCTTGGACTCGCAACGGCGCTGACTGCGGCTGGAATGAAAGTTGATTTTGTCGGCGGCGACGAATTGGACAGCCCTGAATTGCGCGGTAATCCGCAAATCAATTTCCTAAACCTGCGCGGTGATCAGAGCGTTGACGCCGGGCTGTTGGAAAAAATGGCGCGCGTCTTGTTTTATTATTTCCGGTTGATTCTTTATGCGGCGACGGCGCGGCCAAAAATTTTCCATGTTCTTTGGAACAACAAGTTCGAACTTTTTGACCGGACGGTTTTAATGCTTTATTACAAATGCCTCGGAAAAAAAATCATCCTCACGGCGCACAACGTCAACATTTGCCAACGCGATGGAAATGATTCCTTTCTGAACCGTCTTTCGCTGAAAATCCAATACCAGCTCTGCGATCATATTTTTGTCCATACGGAAAAAATGAAAATAGAACTGGTTTCCGACTTCGGTATTTCGGAGAAAAAAACTAGCGTCATTCCGCTCGGCATCAACAACACCGTCCCGAACACGACATTGAGCGGCATGGAAGCGCGGCATCGGCTCGGCTTGGGCGAGACGGACAAAGTCATTTTGTTTTTCGGCTGCATCGCGCCTTACAAAGGCCTCGAATACCTGATTGCCGCGTTCGCTGTGATTGCGAAGCGCAATTCGCGTTATCGTCTTGTCATCGCCGGCAAGCCAAAAGGCCGCGCGGATTATTGGCCGGGGCTTCAGGAATTGATTGCCGGCAGCGGCGTAAGTGAGCGGATCATTCAAAAAATCAAATTCGTGCCTGATGCGGAAACAGAAATTTATTTCAAGGCGACCGATGTTCTGGTTTTGCCTTATACGCATATTTTTCAAAGCGGCGTGCTGTTTCTTGGCTACAGCTTCGGCCTGCCGGCCATCGCGGCGGATGTCGGCTCGTTGAAGGAGGAGATTTTCGACGGCAAAACGGGTTTCGTTTTTGAACCAAAAAACGCGGCGGCGCTGGCGCGCGCGATTAAAAATTATTTTGAAAGCGATTTGCATCTCGAATTGGATTCGCGCCGCGCGGAAATCCAGAATTTTGCGAACGAGCGTTATTCCTGGAGCAAGGTCGCGGCGATAACAACGGCGGTTTATTCAAAATTGTCGACTGCGGAGAATAATTATTGCGCGCAGGCCGTGCCGGAAAAGTCATGAAGCCGCTGGTTTCCATTCTAATTCCGGCTTACAACGCGGAGCCATTCATCGCCGACACAATCAAATCGGCGCTGGCAGTTTATTCGCGGCTGCAAAAAAACTGAAAAATGCGAATCGCCTACATTACGCCATATCAGGGAAAGTCGTTGCGCCAGCGGCGTCCGACACTGCTCAATTTGAGCCTCGCGGGAAAGGCAAAAATGGAAGTCATTGCGACGCTGCTGCGTAAATGTTCGCATGATCTGGAAATGTTTTCGCAGGGCGAAGTCGTGGAGATGGCGCTGAAATATTATCCTGCTTTCACAGAGCCCGAACGGTTTCACGCGGACATCCCGGTTTTCTATTCATCGGCGTTGCCAGTGCGATTCGTCAATGGATTCTGGCAGGGAAGACGTTTGCTTTCGCTGTTCAAGACACGGCATCGTGCGAAACCATTCGATGTGGTGATCATTTATAATCTCAAGGTGCCGCAAATCATGTGCTCGGAATTTGCGATAAAAAAACTCAAGTTGCCGGTTGTTATGGAATACGAGGACGACGCGTTTCTGGACATTGACGGCCAGCCGAATTTAAGTTTGCGCGCAGGTTACATCCGGCACGCAAAAAATATTCTGGGCGACATTTCAGGCGGCATGGCGTGTTCGCCGCATCTGCTGAACCAATTACCGGCAGGCAAACCGAAACTGCTTTTGCGCGGTGTGATAGGCGAAGAAATTATCCGCGCAAGCGTTGAAACAGGGAAGAAGAATTGGATTCTATTTTCTGGAACGCATTATCGCACAAAGGGAATCGCACCGCTCATCAAGGCGTGGCCCCAGGCAAAACTGGCAGGATGGGAATTGCATATCACCGGCCAGGGCGAAGAGACGGAGACGTTAAAAAAACTCGCGGCGAATAATTCGGAAATCATTTTTCACGGTCTCGTTAGCACGGCGGAACTGGCACGGCTGATGTCGCTGGCAAAAATTTGCATCAATCCGCACGAGTTGAGCCGGCGCCCGGGAAATGTCTTTGCGTTTAAGATCGTCGAGTATCTGGCGGCGGGCGCACACGTCATTTCGACGCCGATGGGGTTCTTGGAAAAAGAAATCGAAACGGGCATGACCTATATGCCGGACAACGCGCCGGAGACAATCGCGAAATCATTGCGCGAGGTCGCGCTCACGGAAAAATGGCGGCAGACATCGACATCGGCGGTCCAAAAAGTTTACGGACCAGACGCGCTGCTCAATTCTCTGGACAACCTGCTCGTGGAGGCGGTGCGACAAACAATTCCGCGCTCGAACAAAATCAAGGCCAATTTTAACAAGGTCGTGGAATAAAACCATGTTTGTCTGGAAAAATCGGACGCCGCTTGAAGATTTTTATGGCGCAAGAACTCATCATCGAAGCCGGACGGACTGAAGGCCAATATTGGCGCGACGTCTGGCGATACCGCGAGCTGTTTTACTTTCTCGCGTGGCGCGATTTTTTGATCCGCTACAAACAGACGTATGTTGGCGTAGTGTGGGCGCTGATCCGGCCGGTCTTGACGATGTTCGTTCTTACAATGGTCGGGAGATTTGCCAAATTGCCCACGGGCGGCGTGCCAACGCCGCTTTTTATGTATTGCGCGTTGCTGCCATGGCAGTTTTTTTCAACGACTGTGTCCGAAAGCAGTATCAGTTTTGTGTATAACGCGAACCTTGTTTCCAAAGTTTATTTTCCCCGACTTGTGGTTCCGGCCAGTTGTGTAGTCATCAGCTTTGTGGATTTTTCCGTTGCGGCGGTGTTTCTGGTCATCCTGCTATTTTATTATCGTTTCGTTCCGCCAGCGGAAATCGTGTTCTTGCCGTTTTTTGTGCTGTTGATTTTCGGCGCTTCGCTGGGCGCTGGACTTTGGACGGCGGCACTAACGGTGAAATTTCGCGACTTCCGGTTCGTCGTGCCATTCATCGTCCAGTTCGGGCTTTTTGCGTCCGTGCTTTTTCCGGGAAAAGGGCATCTGCTTTATTCGCTGAATCCAATTGTGGGCATCATTGATGGATTTCGCTGGTGCATTCTTGGCGGAGAAAATGTGATTTACTGGCCGGCACTCGTTGCATCCCTTATTGGCGTGACGTTCACGGTCATAACGGGGCTGTGGTATTTCCGCAAAACTGAACGGATACTTGCCGACATCATTTGATCAATATTTCCTTCTACCAAAATCATTTGTGAGCGACGCCATCATCACCATCGAAAATCTCTCGAAGCTTTATTACCTCGGCAATAACGTGCGCGACGGTCGCGGCTTTCGGCATATCATTGAAGACGCGGTTCGCAGTCCGTTGCAGTGGCTGAAAGACAAGAGCCGGAATTTGAACGCGGGCAAGGAGGAGTTTTGGGCGCTCAAGGATGTGGCGTTTGACATCAGGCAAGGCGAAGTCGTCGGCATCATCGGGCGCAACGGCGCGGGAAAATCCACGCTGCTGAAAATCTTGAGCCGCATCACAGAGCCGACAACCGGGCGCATCAGCATCAAAGGCCGCGTGGCGAGTCTGCTGGAAGTTGGAACGGGCTTTCACGCCGAACTGACCGGGCGCGAAAATATTTTTCTCAACGGCGCGATCCTCGGAATGAGCAAGGCAGAAATCAAACGCAAGTTCGACGAGATCGTGGCGTTTTCCGAAATCGAAAAATTTCTCGACACACCGGTCAAACATTACTCGTCGGGCATGTATGTCCGGCTCGCGTTCGCCGTGGCGGCGCATCTTGAGCCGGAAATTTTGATTGTGGACGAAGTGCTGGCGGTGGGCGACGCGGCGTTTCAAAAAAAATGTCTCGGAAAAATGCAGGAGGTCGCGCGAAACGAAGGGCGCACCGTGATTTTTGTCAGCCATAATATTGCGGCGGTTTTGCAACTCACATCGCGTGCGGTAGTTTTGGATAAGGGTCGCGTGCGTTTTTACGGGCCGACGGAAGAAGCGGTGGAGCAATACACCAAGGCCATTGATTCCGATTCGACGGTTTTTTTCCCCGTGGACAAATTGCCGCGCAAAAATGGCGGAAACCAGTCCGCCCACTTTACGTCTTTCCGTTTTGACCGTTCATCTCCGATTTTTTCTTCCGATGAAAATTTCCGTTTCCTTGCAAAAATCCGGGCGGAGGAGGACGTGCTGCAACTTCGTTTCAGTGTGACTGTTTTCACCGCTGAAGGCGTTCCGGTCGGCAGTTGTTCCGGCGCGGAACGTCCCGGTCTCGCTCGCGGAAAAGAAACTGAAATTGAAGTTTCCATTCCCAACTCGCGGCTGGCTCCGGGGCATTATCATTGCGGAGTGTCCGTTGGCAAAGGCGATCATCGAACGGGACAGGTGGATTTTGATGTGATAATTGACACGCTGGCCTTTGAAGTGCGCTCCGAAGAACGTGCGGACGGAACAATTTCAACATGGCACCGCAACTGGGGGTCAATTGTTTTTCCGGACCTGATCCAAAATTCTCATAAAAATGGAAACGGCAATCGTTTGTGAATGAGCCGCGAAAATTTTTTGGCCTAATCGCGCGCAAGGAATGCTGGGGATTATCGTGGCGCGGCTGGCTGGTTTTTATTTTGGCCGGGTTGCTGATTGCTATTTTTCTGCTGCTGAACATCCAGCCGTTTCTGGCCAAAACGCAGCGTGTGAACGCAAACGTCCTCGTCGTCGAAGGATGGATTCATGAATACGCCATCCGCGCGGCGGCAATGGAATTTCAAACGAATCATTACGAGAAAATTTACACGACGGGCGGCCCGATTGTCGGAAGCGATGGTTTCACGAATGATTTCAACACGTCGGCCAGCGTTGGCGCAGAACTTTTGAAAAAAACCGGCGTGCCGGACGCATTAATTCAAATGGTTTCTTCGCACATTTCAGGCCGGGATCGGACTTACAATTCTGCCATTGCATTGCGCGATTGGCTTCGTGAACACGGCGTGACTGTCCACAGCATCAATGTCCTGACCGAAGACGCGCACGCGCGCCGGACACAAATTCTCTTCGAAAAAGCGTTCGGCTCCGGTGTTACCGTCGGCATCATTTCCATTCCCGATCCCGATTACGACGCGAAGCATTGGTGGCGCACCAGCGAAGGTGTGAGGGAAGTTTTGGGCGAGAGCATTGCATATGTTTACGCCAGAATCCTTTTTCATCCGTCGGATAGTCTTTCAGAAAAGTGAATTGCTTCCTGTTTTCGAAACAAAATTAGAACCTGTTGATTATGAAATCAAAAAAAAGAACCGTTCGTTTCGCACGCCAAAATAAAAGAATTTTGGTTTGGCCGCTCACTTCATTTAGCCTGCTGCTCTTGAGTCGCGCGGCGGAAATGCAACAGGCGATTGCGCCGCAGCCGCAGTCTTCCGCCACCATTGAACCGGTCTGGGAACAATCCCAAACGAACCAGTTCGAAGTGTTCAGTCCCGCCGGAACCGCCGCCAATTCTTCGTTGGATCAGCCTTTTCAAATAGGACCGGTGACCGCGCGACCGCATTTGCTCTACCGCTATTTTTATGCAACCGGACTTCCATTGAGTCCCGGCAATCAACAAAACACGGCGATCCAGGAATTTTCTCCGGGCATTGCGTTTGATATCGGCAGGCATTGGACGTTGGATTACTCGCCTACGTTGCGATTTTATTCCAACCACAATTTCAAGGACGAGTTTGACAACTCCATCACTTTGAGCGGCGCGACTGCGTATGAAGATTGGACGTTTGGATTTTTGCAAAGTTATTCCTCCTCCGATTCGCCGAATGTTCAAACCGGCGTTCAGACCAGCCAGGAAACCTATGCGACCGCGCTCACGGCTTCCTACGCTTTCAACAGCAAGATGTCGCTGGACATGGGGCTTTATCAAAACCTCCAGTTCGCGGAGGATTTTCAAAGCTCCCGCGACTGGTCAACGATGGAATGGTTGAATTATCAATTCTGGCCGCGATTCAATGCCGGCATTGGCGTGGGCGCCGGTTATGTGAATGTGGATTCCGGGCCTGACCAAACTTACGAGCAGGCCGCCGGGCGCATCAATTGGCGGGCGACTGACAAGATTAGTTTTCAGGTCAACGCCGGCTTCGAGGACCGTCGATTTTTAAGCAGCGGCAGCGGCGCTTTGCTGAGTCCGACTTTTGGCGCGGCAATCCAATACCAGCCGTTTGACGTGACAAAAATTTCCCTGAACGCAAGCCGCGCCGTGACCCCGTCTTATTTCCAAGACCAGGTCTCTGAAAATACAAGCGTCAGTTGCGATTTGAACCAGCGCCTTTTGGAAAAATATTATCTGGACCTGAACGCCGGATATAACATGACTGAATATGACGCTTCAACGAGCGCCGGCTCTGCGAATCCTGACGAGGTCTATTACACTTTCAACGCCCGATTAAGCCGTTCATTTCTGAAACGCGGAACGCTGGCGATCTTCTATCAATACAGCGGAAATTCCTCGACCGAACCCGGATTCACTTATTCGGGCAGCCAGGTTGGAGTTGAAATCGGATACAAGTATTAAAACCACATTACGGACGTGGATTGCTGGAATTGTTTTGACGTGAATGGAAAAGGAGTTATGTCCGTTGATGAAGTGAAGCCTTCCGCACCACTGCGAAAATTTTTCCTGGCCACGGCCATTTTAGTCATTTGCTTTGGCAAGCCGTTGATTGACTTGCTGCGGCTTGCGGCAAAGGACGATTTGTATTCCTACATTCCGCTGATTCCTCTGATCAGCCTTTATCTAATCTGGTTGCAGAAAAAAAGTTTGCCAAGCCTTTCCGAACCGGTGCGCAAACTGGCCGCGCTTTTTTTTGCGGGTGGTTTTGCGATAATCGCAGGTTATTTATTTTTCATTCATTCCGCGTCGCTGGCCAATGAAGATTATCTTGCGCTGACCATCTTCGCTTTTCTTTTATTGTTCACGGGCGCTTGCTGCCTTTTTTTGGGAGGGAAAATGTCGCGCGCGATTGCATTCCCAATCGGCCTGCTCGTTTTCATGATTCCATTTCCAGAATTTGTGAGGCATGGAATCGAGGCGTTCCTGCAACATGGCTCGGCGGCGGTCGCAGATGGATTATTCAAGTTGTCGGGCATGCCGGTTTATCAGGATGGACTGATGTTCCGACTGCCCGGTTTCAATCTTGAAGTGGCCACGGAATGCAGCGGAATCCGTTCCAGCTTGATGTTGTTCATCATGAGCCTGTTGACCGGCTATCTGTTTTTGCGGAAGCCCTGGAACCGGACAATGCTGGCTCTGGCGGTGATTCCGCTGGCGTTGTTAAGAAATGGTTTTCGAATATTTGTCATCGGACAGCTTTGCGTCCGCGTCGGGCCGGACATGATCTATTCGCCCATTCACCGTCATGGCGGGCCGCTGTTTTTCATTTTGGCACTGATTCCACTTCTTCTGCTTTTGATTTGTTTAAGGAAATCCGAGCGTGCGAATAAAAAATCTCCACCTCCAACATCTGAAATTTAATATGCGAAAACTTCATCTTTTTATAATTGTGTCCGTCGCCAGCCTGCTGGCCATCGGCAGCACCGGCTGTTCGGCGAAGGCAAAGAAAATTTACCATTTGTCGCGCGCGAACAAATATTTCGACGCCGGCCAATATGACCAGGCCGAGGTTGAATACATCAATGTTCTCCGCAATGACCGGGAAAACGCCGACGCATACGGTCGTCTGGGCATCATCTATTTTGAAGAAGGACGTTATCAAAGCGCCGCGCCATTTTTGTTCAGGGGAAGCCAGTTGGCGACAAACAATCTGGAACTGCATTTGAAATTGGGATTCATCTATCTGGCGATGGGAAAAACGAAAGAAGCGCGGGATGAAGCCAGTTTTGTCCTCGCTCGAAAACCTCAAGACCAAGACGCACCGCTCCTTTTGGCTGAAACTGCCACAACTCAAAAGGAAATCGCCGACGCTCGGCAACAATTGCAAAAGCTGTCACAAAGCGGAGACAAGGCGGCTGTCGAAGTGGCTTCGGGGACGCTTTCTTTTCAAGAGCACGATTTCAAAACAGCGCAAGCCGACTTTCAACGCGCTGAAGTTCTTGACCCAAAATCCGGCGCAGCGTATTTGGCGGCTGGCGCTTTGCATTTGGCTCAAAATGATTTAAAGGCGGCTGAAGCCGACTTCAAAGCCGCCGCCGATCTTTCTCCGGCGCGCTCTCCAAGGCGGTTGCAGTATGCCCAATTTGAAATGCAAACCGGCAATTCGGCGGCAGCCAAAAATATTCTCGACGAAATGGTCAAAAAAACTCCGGATTATATTCCTGCGTGGGTTGGTTTGGCGGAAATCACGCTGGCCGAAAAAAACTCCGACGCGTGCGCCGCTTCGCTGAACAAAGCGCTCGCGCGCGATCCGGAAAATTATGACGCCTTGTTGTTGCAAGGCCGGCTGGATCTAGCGCAGGGTGAAACGGCGAAGGCGATAATGGAGTTGGAGCGGATGGCCAAGGTTTATCCGCAGGCTTCCCGTGTTCATTATCAGCTCGCCATGGCCTATCTTGTGAATGGCGAACCTGCAAAGGGCGTGAACAGTCTAAACACGGCGGTAAGTCTGGACACCAATTTTACCGAAGCCATTTTGCTGCTGGCACAAGTCGGGATCGAAAATGGCGATTCTGATTCCGCCGTCGCTTCACTGAAACAATTGATTGTAAACCAGCCCCAACTGGTGCAGGCGCAACTGCTGCTGGCTTACGCTTATCGCGCGCAGGGCAAAGCCGACGATGCGCTGGCGATTTATCAACAGTTGGGACAATCGTTTCCCCAAAATCCGCAGATTCCGTTGCTGATGGGCTCAACATATTTACAACAAAAAAACAATGTCGCTGCGCGAAAAGAATTCACCCGGGCGTTTGAACTTGCTCCCGACAGTTTGCTCGCGCTGGAGCAGTTGGTGGATTTGGATTTGACTGAAAAACAATTCGCCACGGCGATGCAGCGAGTTGAAAAAGTCATTGCGAAAAATCCAAAACAAGCGGAGTTGCGCCTGCTTGAGGCCAATGTGTTCATGGCGCAGGGAAACACCAATCAAGCCGAAGATGCCTTGTCAAAGGCCATTGAATTGCAGCCTGAATCTCAAACGGCCTATTTGGTGCTTGCACAATTGTATTTTGATTCCAACCAGAACCAGAAAGCCATGGCCGATCTCAACACGGTTATTGGGAAAAATCCAAAAAATGTTTCGGCGCTGATGCTTCTGGGAATGATTCACAACGACGAGAAGGACTATCAGGCGGCGGCGGATGCCTACGAGAAATTGCTGGCGATAAATCCGAAATCCGGCTCGGCGCTCAACAATCTGGCGTATATTTATTCCGAATATCTAAACCAGCTTGACCGCGCATACGATCTGGCGCAGCGTGCGCGGAATTTACTGTCCGATGACCCGTCCGCTGCGGACACGCTAGGATGGATTCTTTACAAAAAGGGTGAATATCCTTTGGCGTTGAGCCTGCTTCAGGAAAGCGCAAACAAATTGCCGGACGAACCGGACGCTCAATTCCATTTGGGCATGACTTATTACATGATGGATGAGGAAGAACCCGCACGCGCCGCTTTTCAGCGCGCACTCCAGTCGAACAAGGAATTTTCCGGTCGTAACGAATGCAACCAATGTTTATCCGTGCTGGCTGTTGATCCCAAAACATCTGACACCGACGCACGAACCAGTCTTGAAAAAAGAATTGCCGAAAAACCCAATGACCCGATTGCACTTGCCCGGCTCGCATCCATTTATCAGCGCGATGGAACTTTAGACAAGTCAACTGAAACTTATGAAACCATCTTGAAATCAAATCCGAAAAATGTGGCAGCCATGATGAATCTCGCCCAACTTTATGCATCGAAAGACCCGCAGAGAGCTTTTGATCTGGCCAAAGCCGCATATAAATTGTCACCGGATGATTCAGATGTGTCTTACACTTTAGGACGGCTGGCTTATCAGACAGGCAATTACAAATTGGCGGCAAGCCTGCTTCAACAAGCCGCTAAAAACCAGCCAGACAATCCACAAGCACTCTATGACTTCGCCGAGGCAGCTTACAGCATTGGACAAATATCGGACGCACAGGTCACGATGTTAGACGCTTTGCAGGCTAGACTTGTTTCGCCTCAATCGGATGAAGCCAGACGATTTCTTGATTTGGTTTCCATTGCAGCCAATCCGGCGCAGGCGGTCGCGGCAGAATCCCGCGTTGAAGAAATTTTGAAATCAGATTCCAATTATGTTCCGGCACTCATGGTCCTTGCCGTCATCAACGAACAGAAAACGAATTTTCTGGCAGCGGAACAGGCTTATGAAAAAGTGTTGAACCACTTTCCAGATTTTGCCCCGGCACAAAGAAAATTGGCGATCCTTTATGCCGAAGATTCGAGCAACACGGAAAGAGCTTATGTGCTTGCGATAAAAGCCCGCGAATCATTTCCCGACGATTCGGATCTTGGAAAGGCTTTGGGCATTATAGTATTTCGGCAGGGGGATTATTCGCGCGCCGTGAGCCTGCTAAAAGTAAGCACCGTCGAACGAAGCGCGGATGCCGAACTTTTTTACTATTTGGGAGCCGCCCAATATCGCCTCAAAAATCGCGCGGAAAGCAAAGCGTCCCTTCAGCGAGCCTTGAGCGCAAATTTGTCCGGCAAGCTGACCGCAGACGCAAGCCAGATGTTGGCGGAATTAAAATGAACGGGCACAATTAACGCAAATTTCACCGAAAGTGTCAGAAGTGATTACGCAATTTCAAATCGAACCGCATTAAGTTCAAGGTGAACGAGTTAGGGTTAAAATGGCCGCCAAATTGAATTTAAGCGTCGGAATACTTTACAGTTTTGAATTAATGCGCCGGATATTTTCAACAGAATTAAATATCGTAAGACATTAGACACAAACAGCTTAAGATGTCATTCAAATCATAAAAATCAGTTGGCATTGCCATTGCTAAAGTAGCGGCAGTGACGGTTGTAAAAATTAAACATCAACAATTAACAAAAACAAAAAAATGAAAATAAATTGGATAAAAAAAATGGCAGCGGCTGCGGCCGTTGTTTGTGTGGCTGGCATTGCCCAGGCAACGCCAATCACTGGTAACATCGGATTCAGCGGTGCTGTGCAGTTGAATAGCACAACTGCAAATACTGCAACGGCGGCAACCGCCTGGTATAATACGGTTGCAGCCAGCCCTTCAGGCTCGTTCGTCGGCCTTGTTGCCAATGGTGCTGCGGTTTCAATGGCGGGTGCAACTCCGTGGAACTTCACTTCGGGCGCTCTGGCTAATTTCTGGAGTGTTGACGGGTTCACGTTCAATCTGGCTTCATCCAGCGTTTTCTCCCAAGTCGGAGGATTCCTGGATGTCTTGCTGGTTGGCACAGTAACCGGCAATGGCTTCGCCGCGACGACATTCGACGGGAGCTTTCAAGTGGCAGACCCGGCGTCCAGCGGCCCTCAAACATTCACCGAACGGCTTTCGT
>CAYPTV010000020.1:0-16218 GCA_964413505.1 uncultured Bifidobacteriaceae bacterium
GGCGCGCACGGAGTGACGCGCCCTACCCAGATTGTTTGTGAACAAGATAATCCCAAGGTGGAGGCGTTTTTTCGCATTTGACCACGGCCAAAAATGTGGCGGCAAGCACGCAGAATCAGGCGCTTCGCCCTGTGCCAGAGAAAAAGGGTCGCGGACCGAAAAAAGGACTTGTAAATCCATGGAGCAGGCAGAGAATCACCGAAAATCTCCACACTGGTCATGGGCAAAACCGCCTTGAAATGTCAGATCAGTTACGGAGAAGAGAAAGGGCCTGATGAGCGAATTTAAATTCCTTTGCCCGGAGTGCGGCCAGAAAATATTGGCCGACACGGCCTACACAGGCGCGGGAATTGCCTGCCCCACCTGCCAAAAGGCCATCACCATTCCTGCCGCCGCCTCGGTGCCGGTCATGAAATCGCCCTCGACCGATGTTGCGGCAAGCGGCACGGCCGCTCCGCCCCAGCCAGTTTCCCAGACGGCCTCGCGTCCGGTAACTTCGGTTCCAGCCGCGGCGGGTCGCCAGGAACAGACTCCGGACCGGATTTCCGCGCTGGCGGTTGCGTCCCTGATCTGCTCGGTGTTCGTGCCGCTCGGTTCGATCCCGGGAATCATTTGCGGGCACATGGCCAGGGCACGGATGCGTCGAAACATTTTTTTGGTGGGGGAGAAAATGGCCAACGCCGGTCTTCTCATCAGCTACAGCGTGCTGATGGCGACGGTGGCGCTGGCGGCAACCTTTCTTTTGGAACACTGGCTTTCCATTCCGGTGAAGGTGTTGCGCGAAACGCCGGAGGCCATCGCGGCCCTGGAGTCACGTGTGGTGGACGAAGTGATCATGGGCGAAAACGAGGATGACCACGACCTGTCTGGGCAGATGTATTCCTCAACGACCACCAAGGGGAAAACCTTCCGCACTGCGACCCGGGGCGGATCGTTTGGTTACACGATGAAAGTCCTGCCGCACGAGGCGATGACGCTGAACTGCCGTTATTCGGGCGACGAGAGCAAGAACCACGTGTTTGACATTGCGGTGGACGACCAGATCATTGCGACGCAGGATCTCAACGCGGTCGCGCCCGGCCATTTCATTGACATGGAATATAAAATTCCCAAAGGCCTGACGGCGGGCAAAGACGAGGTGAAGGTGGAATTCCAGGCGCACGCAGGCATGACGGCCGGGGGGCTTTACGGCTGCCAGATGTTGAAATGGTGAAACGCAAAGAGATTTGGACATGAAAACATTTCAGAAATTCATCCTGCTGCTGGCGGTGGCGCTGACATTCAATCTTCGCGCCGCGACCAACGACGTTGCGAAATTTTCCGGCACGGTCGTGGACTCGCAGGGCAATCCGGTGGCGGACGCAGCCGTGGATTGCTACCAATACCCGTCGCGCACGGTTTCCGGTCCGCTGAAAATGGAGGTGCAGCAGCATGTCACGACGGACGACCGGGGTGCGTTTGAATTTTCCGCGTTTCAAGGACAGGCGGTCGTGCTGGTGAGGAAGGCCGGACTGGCACCGGGCTGGCAGTCGTGGTATGCCGGCGCGCCGGAGGAAGCTCAAAAAATCATTCTCATCGCCCCGTCCACGCTCGCGGGAATGGTGGTGGATGACGTGGGCCAGCCGGTGGCCGATGCGGAAGTGTGGGTGTCGTCCGCCTTAAACAAGACAACGACAGATTACGGCCAGCCAAGTTTTGTATATGGCAACATCGCCCACGAACTCTTTTCCGCACGGACCTCGGCGGACGGAAGATTTCGCATCGAAAACTTTCCCGCAGACGGACAGGCGATTTTCTCGGTGAAAAAAGCCGGCAAGGCGCTGCATCAAACCGACAGTTCGCTCCAATACGACGAGCTTCCGTTTCACGCCGGACAGGAAGACATCACCCTGACACTCGACCCGGCCGGCAGCGTTGCCGGCAAAGTCGTCGAGCGCGGTTCCGGCCTGCCGCTCGCGAATGCAGTGGTGGGCATTGAGCCTTCGGCACCGGGGATGAGAAATTACTACTTCGACCAGGCGACAATTGCATCCGCTGTGGATGGATCGTTTCAGATTCCTGATGTTCCGGCCGGTTCTTATCAGGTCACGGTGAGATTTACCAACGAACCGGTCGCCGACTGGGTCGCGGACGCGGTTCCGGTCACGGTTGCCGCCGGCGAAGCCGCGCCCGATGTGCAGGTTCAAGCTTACAAGGGCGGCGTTGTGCAGATGACCGTTCGCGGGAAGGACACTCATGAACTGATCGCGGACGCGGGCGTGTCGGTGAACAAGGAAGATTACAACCAAGGCGGCTCAACAGACACGAATGGCGTGGCTTACTTTCGATTGCCGCCGGGGCAGTTCAACGTGTATGCGAACAAGCAGGGCTGGTCTCAGGCACAAGAGCAGGCCACCGTGACGGATGGACAAACGACCCAGGTCACAATTGAACTGGAAGCGGCGTTCAAGGTCACCGGCGTCGTGCGCGACGCTTCGGGCGCGCCGGTGGCGGGCGCGAGCATCGGGGTGTATCCCAATTATGGAGGTTACGACACGAGAGCAAAGACCGGCTCGGACGGACATTACGCGGTGAGCTGGCAGAAACCCGCCTGGGCCGGATCACAGAACCAGAGTTATTATCTACTCGTGCGCGACACTGAACGAAAGCTTGCGGCGGTTCAGGAAATGGATGAGACAACGACCAGCCTGGACGTGACTTTGCAGCCGGCGATGACCGTGACCGGCCGCGTGAAGGACACAAACGGCAGGGCGGTTACAAACGCAATGGCTTATGTCATGCTTCACAAGGAAAACACAGGTTTTACGATCAGCCGCCAGCGCATTCTCTCCGATGAACAGGGCCGCATCCGGGCGGAGGCATTGCCGCTGGGGGAGCTTTACGGCTTGTATGTTTCCGCCAAGGGCTATGGCAGCGGCCAGCAGGAGATGGACGCGGCGGACCCGAAGGCGGATCACTATGATTTCCCCCCGCTCGTCCTCAAAATTGCCGACCGCAAGCTCGCGGGCCGCGTGCTGGGCAAGGACGGCAAGCCCGTCGCCGGCGCTCAAATCTATGTTCGAGGCGACGCCCAGCCGAATGGGAACGCGACCACCGGAGCCGACGGGCGGTTTGCTTTTGACGCGGTCTGCGCAGGTCCGGTCACGGTGACCGCCAATATGAAGGGCAATTATGGTTCGGCGGATGCCATGGGAGGTGATACGAATGTGGTCATCCGTTTCGCGGGCGGACGTGTTTATTATTCGAATCCGGTGTCGCAAAAAATAACCGGCACAGTTTATGGTTCCGGGAACAAGCCAGCCGTCGGCGTGCGGGTGGTGGTCACACCAAGCTGGGGATCGTCGGACGTTGCCAGGACCGATGCCAACGGCGAATATTCCGTCAACTGGCAGCCGCAGCCTGGAATGCCCGACGCGAAGTATTTCGTCGTCGCGCGCGACGTGGAACAGAACCTTGCTGCGATTGAACCCATTGGCACCAACAAGACTGGTCTGATCCTGCGGCTGGAGCCGGGCCTTGCCATTTCGGGAGCCGTGCAGGATGAGAAAGGCACCGCGCTGACCCATGCGAACATCAATTTGAACATTATGGCCGGCAACATGGGCGGCATGGTGGAATACCAGCCCGTCAAACTGAACGCCGAAGGCGAGTTCACCATTCCGGCGCTGCCGATGGGACAGCAATACTACGTCTATGCCTCCGCCAATGGACATGGCTCCGTGAGCAAAAACATCAGGAAAACGCAAACCCAAACCAACACCCTCCAGTTGTTGCCGTTCAAGCTGAAGCTCGCCGACCGCGAGCTTGCCGGCCAGGTGCTGGGCACCGACGGCAAGCCGCTGCCCGGCGCACAGGTCAACATCAACGGCAACGGCCAGCCGAATGGCAACATGCGAACAGACGAGAACGGCCATTTCCATTTCAAGGTCTGCGCCGGGCCGATACAAATCTTCGTGTGGTCGCAATCGGGCACGGGGCGGAACAATTCCGCCAACGTGATGGCGCGCGGCGGCGACACCAGCGTGGTGGTGAAAATGGGCGCGCGGCAGCAGCAGCGCCAGGCCGTCATGCGGGACACCCCGCTGATACCCCAGCCCTGGACATTGAGCGCCGTGGCGGACTGGCCGGCCCGTCACAAGACCGGCGTGATCATCCTGCTCTCACTGCAAGGCGCATTGCTTTTGGGAACCGCCGGTGGAGTTTTCTGGTCTGCACGCAAGCGCGGGTAACGCAAAAGCTCATGCCGCAATTGACGCCTTCGCCGCGCCGCCTTAAAAGACGGCAACCAATGGCATGGCAAAAGTCACCCATATGAAAGTCAACACCGGAAGGGCTTCACGCTGCTTGCCTGCCCTGTCCGTGAGGAGAGGAGTTTTCGCTTATCATTCCGAACGCTTCAAGACACGGGCCACCCACATCCAGTCCTGTCCAGGTCACCCCGCGAAAACTTTATGCGGGTCTTGCACCAAAATTTTCCCGGCTCACCCGAGTTAGAGGCGCGACCGCTCCGGCTCTGTGAACCTGATGTTGAAGCCATTTTATTTCCCGTCAACCCTTTTGGCCGGGGTTGTTGTTCTTGGATAGGCAAGACCAGTTGCCCTCAAAAAAAGAGTTTTTTACAGGGCGGCAACGGGCGCATATCATCGGCGCGTGATTGCCCTGCTTGATTACGGCTCCGGCAACCTGCGCAGCGCACAAAAGGCCCTGCTCAAGGTCGGCGCGGACGTGCGCGTGGCGAAATCGCCGAAGGAAATCGGCGATGCGCGGGCGATGGTTCTGCCCGGCGTTGGCGCGTTTGACGACTGCATCAACGCCCTTCGCAAACAGGAACTTCTCGAAGCCGCGCGCGATTTCATCCGGACCGGCAGGCCGTTTCTCGGCATCTGCGTCGGTTATCAGGCGCTGTTTGAACGGAGCGAGGAATTCAATTCCTGCGCCGCCGGCCTTGGCGTCTTCAAGGGCAGCGTCGTCCGCTTCACGGAAAAGCCCGGATTGAAAATTCCGCAGATCGGCTGGAACCAGATTGAAATTGAAAAAACAGATTGTCCGTTGTTTCGCGGAATAGAAAATGGCAGCTACGTTTATTTCGTCCACAGCTTTTATCCCCAGCCGGTGGACAAGATGATTGTCGCGACGCGCACGGATTATGGCGGCGCCTTTGCGTCGTCCGTCTGGCGCGACAACGTGTTCGCCACGCAGTTTCACCCGGAGAAAAGCCAGCGCGTCGGCCTGCAACTGCTGAAGAATTTCGTGGATTTGGCCGACGGCTGACGCAATAAATTTCATTGCAACAGTTCTTGCCGGGCAGCTTCGTCCCGGCCTGTCGAAAAATCTTAGGAACATATTTTCGTTTCCGGCCTCTCATCTTGGATGATCTGGAAAAGTTTTCGCTGCCAAATGTCAGGCTGTTTTTTGCGTCATGTTGCTTTCGGTTTGGCGCTGGCGGTTGCGCCGTCAGTTCACGCCGGCACGGTCTGGAACGGCCCGTTGGTGACTTACAACCAGCCGTCGCCGGATCCGACGCAGTCCTCCAATCAGGACCGGATCACGCCGGATGTCTGGCTGACGCGCGCGGCTTCGAAGGGACTGTTCAACTCCTTTTATGAGTCCAACGCCACCGCCTTAAGCCCGGCGAACACGGAATGGGCGTTTGACACGCTCACAAATTATGCGTCGCTGCATTACACAAACTGGCTGGCGTGGCTGAACGGCGCGTCGCCCGCCACGCTGGTGGGCCAGCAGGTGGTGGTGCATCTCATCTCGGATGACATTTACATCTCCCTGCAAATCACCTTGTGGAATTCCGGTGGCAGCGGCGGGTTTGCCTACCAGCGTTCCACGCCGCCGCCAGCCAGCCTTTTGGGAACCGCCATCTGCAACGGTCAGTTCACATTCAGCTTTGGCACTGATGCGGGATTTTCTTATATCGTCCAAAGTTCGACCAATCTATTGAACTGGGTGCCGGTGGTGACGAACACGGCTTCCGGCAGTTCGGTGACGGTTTCCAATTCATTTGATTCCAGCGGAGCAAAGTTTTATCGCGTGGAGCGGCTGCCAAACCCTTGATGCGGGCCTGGTTTTTGGCTATTTTAGCCGGACAAAAAAATCCGGGAACCTAGGAACCTAAAGCGATTTGGAGCCTCTCATTTCAAATGATGACAACCAAATCAAATTCAACTTCGCTGGTTTTTCTTTGTGGAATCGCATTGTTTTTAATGGCTGAATTGCCAAAAGCGCAAGCCACGCCGCCGACCTTTTGGACCGGCCCAAGCACCAACTACAGTCAGGCAATTAATACCAGCAACCCGGATTCAATTGTCGCCGGGGTTTCGTTAAAGCGGCAATATCAGGAGCTTTTATACAGTCCCGCCGCCGGCGAGGGTTCTGCCACTGCCAGCAGCCCTGCGGATACCGAGTGGGCGACAGCCACAAACGCAACCGTCAATGCCGTCGCGGATTTGACGCAAGCCACAAATCTTAGTTACGTCAACTTTGCAACCTGGGCAAGCGGCCCTCCCTACACCGGCTCCGGTTCCCATACATTTAACAGGATTCTCAATTATCCGGCTGTCTTGCATCTCAAAAACGAGAACATTTACCTTTCAATCAAGTTTACCTATTGGGGCAGTCAGAATCAGGGGCTTACGGAGTCAGTAGTTTCCTACACGCGCTCTACACCTGCGGTCAGCGCACCCGCGCCGACCATCGGCATCACCAATCCCGTCAGCGGCACAGTGTTTGCGGCCCCGGCGAACGTGAGCATCGTGACCACGAACAGCGGCTCGATCACCAACGTGCAATTTTTCACCAACAGCGTTTTGCTGGGGACAGTTCTGACGGCTCCATTCAATCTCACCAATACGCTGCCCGCCGGTGCTTACGCGCTCAAAGCGGTGGCGACGGCCGCGGGGATCTCCGCAACTTCCGCCGTGGTGAACATCACCGTTGACGCGCCGCCGGCCGTGACCATCACCAATCCCTCGTCCGGTGCGGTGTTCAGTGCGCCAGCGAACATCACCATCAGAGCCGGCGCGTCAGACGCGGACGGCACAGTGACCAATGTGCAATTCCTCGTCGGGCCGAATGTCCTGACCAACATCAGCAGCGGGACGTATTCCGGCACGACGAACAATCTTGCGGCGGGCGGCTACACGTTGACCGCCATCGCCTCGGACAATTTCGGGGTGAAAAATACGAATTCCATTTCAATCAACGTCGTGACGCCGGTGGCAACCACATTGAGCGGCGTGTCGGCATCGGCGGCGTCCACGAATTTCCAATTCAGCTACCTGGCAAATGTGGGTTTGAGCTATGTCGTGCAACGTTCGACCAATCTGACCTCGACCAACTGGCTCACGATTTTCACCAACACAGCCGCGAGCAGCACGGTGATCTTTATGGACAACAACGCAACAAACAGCGCCGGTTTTTATCGCGTGGGACGATTGCCAAACCCTTGACCAATCTAAAAAAAGCAATACGACCAAACTGGCTGGCCCGATTGTCGCTGGCAGCCTGCGGGGTGGTGTTGCTTCTGGCGGTTATCTCCTGTTCCACGACGAATCGCACGGTGGTTGTGCCGTTACAGATTGAAGGTGCAACCTACGTCGGGGACAAAGCCTGCGCCGACTGCCACGCGGACATCACGCGTGCTTTTCCCGCCAGTCCGCACGCGCGATTGCATCTGGACAACGGCCAGATGCCCGGCCAGAACGGTTGCGAATCTTGTCACGGGCCGGGCAGCAAGCACATCGCCATGGGCGGGCGTGGCGGTCTGGACAAATTCATCATCAACCCCGGTAAAGACCCGCAGGCCTGTTTCCAATGCCATTTGGAAGTGCAGGCGGAATTCCATTTTCCGCAGCATCATCCGGTGCTGGAGGGAAAAATGAGCTGCGTGGACTGTCACGACCCGCACGGCATGGACATCATGAAACCGGAGGGCGGACTGGCCATGGCACGGTTGAATGAATCCTGCGCCCAATGCCATCGCGAGCAGACCATGCCGTTTATTTATGAACACCCGGCCATGCGCGAAGGCTGCACGACCTGCCACAATCCCCACGGCTCCATCAACGCCAAAATGCTCGTCGAGCCGGATTCAAATCTTTGCCTCCGCTGCCACGCCCAGGTGCAGGGGCCGGCCACCGGAGGCCGCATTTTCATCGGCGGCAGGGATCATTCCAGCAGTCTGGCCTTTGGCAGTTGCTGGACTGCGGGCTGTCATACTGCGGTTCACGGCTCAAACATCCATCCCATTCTTCTCTATTGAAATGAAGAATGAAAAATGAAGAATGAAGAAACCTCAAAAAGCCGCGCATCGCGGCGGAATAAAGCTTTTCATTTTTCATTCTTCATTTTTCATTCTTCATTCGTTCGGTCTCGGCGCCGAGCTGGATCTTTCCAAACTGCCGCCGTCTGCCACGAACCAAATTGATTTCGCGCGCGACATCCGGCCCATTCTGGAAAACAACTGCCTCCGCTGCCACGGCCCGGAGAAGCCGAAAAGCGATTTCCGCCTGGACAATCGCAAGGCCGCCCTGAAAGGCGGCGAAGAAGGCGTGGATATTATTCCCGGCAACAGCACCAACAGTTCGCTGATTCTTTACACTGCCCATCTGGTCGAAGATTTTGAAATGCCACCGATTGGGAAAGGCCAGCAGCTCACGGCCCGGCAAGTCTCCTTGTTGCGCGCCTGGATTGACCAAGGGGCGGTTTGGGACACAACCATGCTGACCAATCTTGATTTCTCCTTTTCACCAACTTTTGGAGGAACGACGGTCAGCGGCGACAAGCATAAATTTCGCGAACAATACTGGCAGAAGGAAGGTTTGAACGGCGGCGTGGAAGAATTCCAGTTGTTCCAGCAAACCAGCCCAGACACGAAGTCGCTCCTCACCGGCCATGCGTTGGTGGACGATTATAAAATCGCCCTGTCCGTGGATAGGAACGACCTTGGCTTCATTCACTCGGGCTGGGAGCAATATCGAAAATACTTCGATGACACGGGCGGCTATGCTCCATCCCTTCTACAAATGGCACCAACCCTGGGCGAGGATCTACATCTGGACATCGGCAAGGCATGGGTTGATTTCGGACTCACCTTGCCCGATTGGCCGCGACTGGTGCTTGGCTATGAATATGATTACAAACAAGGCAATGAAGCCACCACGGAATGGGGCACAGTGGGCACTGTCAACGGCACGGCGCGCAACATTGTCCCGGCCAGTGAGAACATCAACGAAAGCGTCCATATTATCAAATTTGATCTGGACGATGAAATCCAAGGCGTCACGATTGAAGACCGTTTTCGCGGCGAGTTTTACAAGTTGGACACTGGCAGCACCAACACCATCTTCAGCCAGACGCCGCAAAACGTGAACGAAGGCACAAGTTATTTCCAGGGTGCCAACACCATCCGGCTGGAAAAAAAGTTCAGCGACTGGCTCTTTGGTTCGGCAGGCTATCTTTACAGCAAACTGGATGCAGACTCGGCTTTCGTAATGGATGAGCCGACGCTGCTTCAATTCACGACCGTTCCACAAATCACCCTGGAAAAAGAATCGCACGTTGGCAATGTCAACGCAATCTTCGGCCCGTCCGATGGTCTCACCATCTCCGCCGGCGAGCAGGCTGAATGGACCCGCCAGCATGGCTTCGGCTCCGGCACCTTTGACCAGCAAACTCCGACGACGCCCGTCACCGATTTTCTCCTTCCCTTCAACGTGGCTTCGGATTACGACGAGACTTCCCTCCAGGAAAACCTGTCGGTGCGCTACTCTAAAATTCCCTTTACCGGACTATATGCCGAAGCGCGATTTGAGCAGCAAGACATCGGGCAATACGATCAATTCTCCGCCGCGCAGGACATTCTCAACAAGGCCGTTTTTCTCCAGCACACGGAATTTTCCAGCCGGTCGAGCGATTTGCGGCTCGGTTTTGACACCTCTCCCTGGCGCAGTGTTTCCTTCAGCGCACACTATCGCCATTACGAGGAGAACGACCAGTATGACAGCGACCCGCTGGTTCAACCCATCCCGACCGCCTATCCCACCTTCATCCGTTCGCGCGATCAGGTCACCGATGAAGCCGAGGCAAAGCTTGTTTTGCATCCGTCTGCGCTTTTCAAAACCACGCTGTCCTATCAATACCAAGCCGACACCTATGACTTGGAAACAAGCCCTTATGTCTCGTTCGGCAATGTCATTTCACCGGGCGGCCAGTTGATCGCCGGCGAAGATTACTCCCATATTTTTTCCGTCAACGCGACCCTTGTGCCCATTCCGCGCCTTTTTCTTTCAACCACATTCTCATACCAAATCTCCAGCCTGGTGACGGCGGCTGACGGCTCGCCAGCCGTTGTTCCCTACCGTGGCGATATTTACACCGTCCTCGCCAACGGCACCTACGTTTTCAGCCAGACCACCGACTTGTTCGCCGGCTATGCCTTCTCCGAGGCGAATTACGGCCAGGATAATTTTGCCGGCGGACTGCCGCTTGGCATTCAATACCAGCAGCACGGTGTTCAAGTCGGCCTCTCCCGCAAATTTGCAAAGAACGTCTCGACCAAGCTGCAATACCGGTTCGATTATTACGACGAGCCAAGCAACGGCAGGGCGACAAATTACCGCGCCCAATCACTCTTCGGCACACTGACATTCCGGTTTTGATGCCTGTTGAATTTATGACACCTGCGGCTGAAAACTTTGCGGCAAAACCTTCAACTCCATATAAAACTTGTAAGCGGAGGCCGCAGGCGCAAAATTTGCTTTGGAGAGTTTGGCGGGAACATTCGGCTCATTTCACACTCTTAACTTGGATGGCGCAATATGGCTGACAGCGTTGACTTTGAAAGTCTGGTGGCCGCTTATTACGAGCCGCTGTATGGATTCGCCTTCAGCCTGACACGCGACGAGGCGGACTCCTGCGATCTTGTGCAACAGACCTTTTGCATCTGGGCGAACAAAGGACACCAATTGCGAGACGCATCCAAAGTGAAAACATGGCTCTTTACAACCCTGCACCGTGAATTTCTCGCCTCGCGACGGAAGCAAACCCGCTTTCCACATGTCGAGATCGAATTCGCGGCGGCAGAGCTTCCAACCATCGAGCCGGCCACCGTCAACCGCCTCGACTCCGCGCAGGTGCTCAACGTGCTCGCACAATTGGATGAAATTTACCAGGCGCCCGTCGCCCTGTTTTATCTGCAGGATTTTTCCTACAACGAAATCGCCGAAGCCCTCGACATCCCCCTCGGCACTGTCAAATCACGCCTGACACGCGGGCTTGCGCGGCTCCACAATGCGCTCGCAGAAATTCAACCTCAACAGCCAAAACCGTGAACCGCGACGAAGCGAAAATCATCCTGCAACTTTACCGCCCGGACACGGCGGACGCGGAAGACCCGCAAATCGCGGAGGCGCTCGCGCTGGCAAAACAGGATTCTGAACTGGCACTCTGGCTGGAGGAACATTGCGCGCGTCAAAATGCATTGCGCGAAAAATTCCGGCAGATAACCGCTCCCGCCGGATTGAAGGAGCAGATCATTTCCGAGCAGGCGGCAGGGCGGAAACCTGTTTCCCGTCGCGAGAAATTTCTCTTTGTCGGGGCGGTGACGGCCATCGTCGTGTCGCTGGCGTTTCTGGCGCAGTCATGGTTGCCGCAACACAACAACGGCACAGACAACACATTCTCCATTTATCAAAACCAGATGGCCGGCGTCGCTCTGCGAGGTTACTCCATGGATTTGACGACGAATGATTTGGCGCAAATCCGCACTTATCTTGCGCAACAACACGCGCCGGCGGATTATGTTTTGCCAGCGGCGCTCCAAAAGACCGCCGTGACCGGCTGCGCGGTTGAAGGCTGGCAGGACAAAAAAGTATCCATGATTTGCTTCAGCACCGGCAAGCCGCTGCCGCCCGGCCAGCAGGGTGATTTGTGGCTGTTCGTCGTTGACAGCGGCTCGGTTAAGGACGCGCCCGGCGCACGCTCGCCGCAATTTGAAAAAGTGAACCAGCTCGCCACCGCAACATGGTCGCAAGGAGGCAGGCTTTATTTCCTGGCGACGGCCGGCGATGAACCGGCAATCCGAAAATTCCTTTGACCGCGTCCACGGATTGGGATTCCCCGCGCGTCAGTTTTGTTCAACGCTCATGTGATCCAGCACCCAGTCGAAATCCACAAGCGGGCTGGTCAAACCCGATTGATTATCGAAGCTGGAATCGGGGACAACTGGAAAGGGAAGGTTTGCGGCGTGGGGCAGCGGCGGACGGACTGTGTTTGGTTCCAGCCAGCGGTGCAGCGCGCTGTGTCCGTCGGCAAAGGAAAACGCCGCAGCTCCGTTGTGGTAGGAAGCCGGCAAATCCGTCCACTGCGCCCTGCTGGATGCGCCGCCATACGCCCCGCCATAATTGTTCTGCGGATCCTTGTTCAGAAAATAGCCGTCATCAATGCTGTCGGGATGTTCGTCAAGAAACACAAAAATGTCGGACGGATGCGGGATTTGCGCCAGTTTGAAAAACTGCGTGTAGGCGGGATTGTTTTGGTTGTAGCCGTTGATTGAAAAATTTCCCGCGTCTCCGGCCATCGCGTTCATCGAATAACTGCGGATGCGCTCGTTCCAGCCGGCGGCCCTTTGGACCGCGCCCAGCGCCTGGTCGGACGGGCAGCGGTAAATGGCCGTCGCGCCGCTGACATAAGATCCGAGGCTCGCGCCGGTGAGCGTGGCGGTGTTCGTGTTGTCGGGACTCAAATCCCAGGTCATGACATTGTTAACCCAGTTGATGTTGGTGCGGAACGACCCGCTCATGCCGAGATTGTAAGGCAGGCGGTCCTCATGGTCTTCCGCGTAAAGATGCGCTCCAAGCCCAAGCTGCTTGGTGTTGTTGAGGCAGATGATGGCCTGCGCCCGTTCCTTGGCGCGGGACAGCGCGGGCAGCAAAAGCGCCGCAAGGACGGCAATGATGGCGATCACCACCATCAGCTCCACCAGCGTGAAACCGGGCCGGCCTGCTTTGTTTGAAAATTTCCGCATTGCTGCAATCGTTTGGCTGACGATACAAGTGATACTATGAATTTTCCACCGCGTCAAAACCCATGGGGCAAAGATTTTCAATACTCAGGAGATTGTTCCACGCGACAGGGCGGCTTTTCAACCCGGAAATTTGCGCGCATTCACATTTGTGAAACCCAATGGAAGATTGGATTTCAAAATCATCCCGGCCACTTCTTCCGCTACAATCATTGAAACATCCTTCGCCGCCGTCTTGCCAGAATTCCCGGTTTATGAGATAACTCCGCCATGAACCAGGAAGCCTTTATTGACTGGGCGCTGGACAATGCCCGCACCGTGGAAGAACGCTTTACGGTCGAGATCCTCGTGGAATTCGTCATGTTTGCCTGGCACGTCAAGCACAAGACCGGCTTTCACGACGACTTCCGCTCTGGAATGGAGCGCGACCGCCAGCGCTATTTCAATCCCGCCTATGTCCCCGGTTATTCGGAGGCTGACCTGCGCCACGCCGCCGAAATATGGCCGGAAAAAAAATTCTGGTGGGTCTCCCTCCCATTCCAAAAGCGCCCCATCCGCGACATCTCCGCGCTGCGGTTCTTCACGCAGCTCGAAGAAATCAAGATCGGCGGCAGCGAAATCGCCGATGCCAGCGTGTTTGCCGGGCTGCCCAACCTCCGCAGACTTGAGTTCGCCAGCAAAACCTGCGAGGACTTCCGGCCTTTCGCCCGCTGCACCCAGATCCGTTCCCTCAAGCTCGAATTGCAGGCGCACTGGCCCAAGCTGGACGGACTCGAGAAGCTGGAACAATTGGACACCTTCCACCTGTCCGGCAACTTGATCGCCCTCCGGCCCGGCCTCGTCTGGCCAAATGTCCGGACCGGCACATTGAAATGCCAGCCGCTCTCCGTCCGTTCCGTGCGCGACCTTCCGCGTTTTCCCGCCTGCGAATTTCTCCAGCTCGGCGGCGTGGATGATCTGGACGGCATCGAGGCTTTTCCTCGTCTCCGCAATTTGTCCCTTACCGGTGTCGTGCGCGACTTCGCCCCGCTCGCTGTCCTGGACAAGCTCACCTGTTTGAACTATGACGGCGCGGAACCCCTGGACGTGACACCCCTCACGCGCCTGCCCAGTCTCCATTTTGCCTCCTTCAATTCCCAGCATGAATGGAACATAGACAAAGCCCCGCCCCGCGATTACATGCCCCTGCTGGACGCGCCGCAATTGCGCCAGATCAAGGTCACCGGCTGCCCGCCCGTGGACTCCGAAGTCGCCAACCTCAACACACTTTTCCCGCCCTGGGACGAATTGTTCCTGCTCCCCGAACCGCTTCCACTCCCGCCGCTCAAGTTTATTGTCGCCCCCGGCCCAAAACATCCCGTCTGGCCCGAAGTCGCGCTGGAGCCGGAAGATCATGGACTGGCCGACGCCGGCCTGCGCACCTGCGAAGCCAGTTGGATCGAAAAATTCGTCCATCGCACCGTCGCCGCCAAGGTTGGCGGCCATCCCGAATGGGGCGAAGTCCGCGTCAACGGCCAGCCCCGTGGCATTCATGTCATGATCACCTGTTTCAGCCTCATTGAAAAATTTCCCGACATGATCGAAGGCCTGCGCGAAGCCCTCGCCCGCCTGCGCCACCAATACAACTGCCACTTCATGGTCTATCTCAAGGCCCCCGGACTGGAGCCAACCCCCGAACAGATCGAACTGGAGAAGCAATTCATAGCCGAACGCGACGAGGACGAACGCGAACGCTATCACCGCGATCACAAGGAATATCTCGACCGCCTCTACCGCCTCGATTTGAAAAAACAATCCGGCGAGAAGATCAATCCACAGGACTTCGCCGTGCCCCCGTCCGAACCGCCCCTGCAACCGCCCTGGGAGCGCGAGGAGGAATGGGAGGATGACGACGAGGCCGGCGATGGCGACGTGGCCGTGAAGAAAAAACCCGACCCCCCGCCTTCATGGCTGGATGATGCCCACCCCTTGGCGGATGAATATATGATGTATGGCCAGGTCAGCCTCTCGGAAGTCTGGGTCATCAGCTATGGCCGCGACATCGCCGCCTACCTGATGGGCCGCGAACCTGACATGGAAATCCCCGAAGACCCGAAGTGAGGTCGCAGGGGGCTTTTCCAAATTTGAAATTCCCGGAGCGCAGCCGTGTCGAAGGCCAGCCTCAGCATTTTCGACGTGCAGATGCTGCCACTGCGCACACAACTGCCCTAAAGGGCAGTTGTAGCGACTTTCATACGTGCGATATTCCAATCCCGGGGTCGCAGTCAATGTAGAACCAAAGACGGCAGGCAGGTTGATGGTCGCAAAATCAGAATGATGCTTGTCGCTGATGGTTCACAACGGGCCGGAGTCCCGGCGTCCGGTAATTGAATGTCGTTTTCAGCGGACATCCCCTGTCCCCACCCTGGACATCAATTACCGGACGCCTTTTTTATCGGATTCAATTCAATCCTAAAAAACCCCGAAGCGATCCTGAAAAACAGCTTGTCCCGTCCTGAAATCCTCTTTTGCTGCGGGGAAAAGGGGGTTTCCAAGCCCGACTTTGTCTTTTCTCCACACCAAACCGGATGGCAATGCGCAGGACAGGCGTCGCGCCTGTATCTCTCCTCTGAAAATTTGATACAGGCTGGAGGCGCTGTCCTACCTCATAATCCACCCGCCGCCCACCACCAAGTCATCCTGATAAAACACCGCCGCCTGGCCGGGCGTGATGGCGCGCTGCGACGTGTGCAGCTTTACCTTCACCTTCCCCTGCTCCATCGGCGTCACCGTCGCCGGCGTGCCGGGATGGTTGTAACGGATTTTCGCCGTGACTTCGATTGGCTCTGTCAATATGTCGAACGGATGCCAGTTGCAACGGTCGGCAATGAATTCATCACGGTCGAGTGCGGAATCGTCGCCGACGACAACGCGATTATTTTCCGCGTCGAGTTCCACAACATAAACCGGCTTGGGCGTGGTGATGCCAAGCCCCTTGCGCTGGCCGATGGTGTAGAACGCGATGCCGTCGTGCTGTCCCAAAACATGGCCGTGCAAATCCACGATGTCGCCGCGCGTTTTTTGCACGAGGTTCGCTGACTGGAGAAAGCCGCCGTAATTATTATCCGGCACGAAGCAGATTTCCATGCTCTCTTCTTTGTCAGCGGTCTTGAGATTGCAATGCCGCGCTACTTCGCGCGTGTCGC
>CAYPTV010000021.1:0-15931 GCA_964413505.1 uncultured Bifidobacteriaceae bacterium
AGGAGACGCGCTGCGGATTGGGACAATCCGCGCTCCGAAAAATTGCAAATCAGGACACTGCCAAAAGATCCGATGTCATTTGACAGATCCAGCGCGCCTGCAAAATTTTTTGTGCTTATCCGGTTGCTTGCCAAAATTGGCAGGGACAGCGCGCTGCTGGGATTATGTAGTTGACATATAATTGGGCAAAACTGGTAGGGCGGGCAGTCCTCTGCCCGCCGAACGCGGGGTTTTGCAACAGGCGGCGCGCACGGAGTGACGCGCCCTACCCAGAAAGTTTGTTTTCTGCATAATTCCAGGTCGCGGGTAATTTTGATGTCTGCTTCCGAAGCTGTTGATTCCACCGCTCGGATGATTGTGCGTGATAATGATTGCTAAACGAAATACCTCTGTGGGATGTGCCACGTCAGCGAAGATTCGACGCCTTGTTCCTCCGCGTGCATGACGGCCTGGCGGTATTTCTCTGTGGCGACCTGCCGCATCACGTCGTCGCCGCCCAGAAAGTATTTTTCGCCTATCTTTTTCACAAATTCCATCATGGCCTCGCCAAGGGCGCTGCGGACGGACATGTTTTCATCGGGTTCGGTTGTGTCGGGCATAAATAATTTGGCGCGGTGCGGGCGTCAGCTTTCAGCCTTGATCCCAAACAACATCTCGGCCAGCGCGCGGTCGCTGTCGTGGACGCGGACCGTCCGCTCCGTCAGCGTGGCGTAGATGCTGAGGTTCGTGCCGAGGTCGTATTCGGATGGCGCGGTGTCGGCGGTGGCGGCCAGGGTGTCGCCTTCTTCAGGCGCATCGTCCTCCGTCGGCGCTGGCGTGGGTGGCAACGGCGCGGCGGGCGTGCCGAGTTCTTGCTGCAGGCGGAGACGGTATTTGCGTTCGAGAAATTCCCGGCGCTCGCGCTTCTGCTGCTGCTCGTCTTCCCATTCCTCGCGTTTGCGCTCGGCGTTGAATTCCTTGTCCTCATCGTCGTAATAATCCTCCAGGTCGCGCTCGAACCGGCGCAAGCTGTCCACGATGAGGAAACAGTGGGCGGGATGGCGGCAGGTGGCAAGCAGCTCGCGCAGGCACTGGGCAATTTCCGGCAGGCGGTCAATGTCTTCCATGCGCGTGATGGTCACGTGGTCGCCGCCGCTGCTTAAATAACCTTCATCGGGGACTTTGCCCCAGCCCTGGCCGAGCAGCGCGGTGAGCCGACGGTTGATTTCGCGCGCGAACCAGCGGCCTTCGGAGGTGTCCATCTCCTTGTCGTCGCCCCAGTCGCGCGGGATGGTGCCGGTGTCGGTGTCGGCGCCGAAATTGCAGCCTTTCGCATAAAGTTTCAGAGGCGCGAGCGGACGCGACACGGGCACGGCGAATTCATCGCTCCACGGGTTGAACATGGCGTTGAGCGAGGCCAGCTCCGGTGGGACGATGTGCGTGGCGTCGAGGGCGATTTCATGGAGCTTGGGCGCGTCGGCCAGCGGCGTGAGGTCTGGCGGCAGTTCGTTGCGGACGATGATGCGCCGCAGTTCTGGCAGGTGGGCGAGCGGGAGCAACGTCGGGTAATCGTCGCTGCTGACCATGAGATGCGTGAGCTGTTTCAATTCCGCCAGGGGCGCGAGGTCTTCAAAGTAGCCGTAGATTTCGAGGTTCAGCAACTGCGCGTAACGCCCGATGCCAGCGAGGCTGGCGGTGTTGATGAGTTTGAGCCGGCGCAGTTCGGGCATGGCCGGCAGATCGGCGACGCGGCGGAGCGGCACGTTATAGCCGCGGGAATGTTTGATGTCCGCGTCGCGCACTTGCGGCAAAGCCGGAATGCCCTGCAAGGCCAGAATGTTGCCGCTGTAATGAAATTCGCGGACGCGCACGAGCTTTTCCAATCCCGACAGGTCCGGCCACGGCTGGCCGAACGTCAGGTGCAACGTTTCGACATCCGTAAAGTGGCCGAGGATGCGCATATCGCGGGCGACTTCGTCCCAAATATCCAGCTTGGTGACGCCGGCATGTCCCAGCAGAGGCGACCAGTCGGTGATTTCGGATTTCATGATGCGGATGCTCTGCAGCGGGGGGCAGAACCGGAGAAAAGACAGATCGCGCAAGGGCCGGTCGTTGTAAAAGTCGGCGCTAAACTCCTTGAGGCTGGCCAGAACTTCCTCCACACGGCCGACGTCCGCGTCCGTGAAGGCCGATTCGTAGGCGGGGTCGAGCGAGCGGGCTTTTTTGCGGAGACGTTCGGCCTCGTAGTTGGTGTCTTGCTTGATGCCGTGCTTGTTGCGCCAAAGACCGAGGGTATGCTCGATCAAAATCTCGGCACCATAGCGTTCTTCGAGGGACCGTTTCGGATCGCAGGCCCATGCGGCAAAACCTTCTGATGCAGTGGACATACAAGGGCAGTTTGCGCCTGATGGCGGCAGACGTCAAGAAGGCGGCGGGGCATTTTGAGGAGATGGAGCCGACCGCCCTGCTCACGGCCCGTTCAATGTCTGCGTGCGGCCGGAGTCCTGGAACGTGAGGTGGACGATGGAGTTAAACGTCTCGCCGGTGAGCCGGTGGCCATGGTCGTCCACCAGGTTCCAGACGCCGTTGAATTCGCCATTGCTGGTGCTGCCGGTGAGAGTTTTCAGATGTTCGCCGTTGGTGGTGACGCATTCGATGGAGTAAAGGCCGTTCTTTTCCGGCAGGCGGGCGTGAAAGCGTGCGCCGAGTTCAACGTCATAGTTTGCGCAGTCGAGGCTGAACTGGCAAAGGTTGCTGGTGGTGACGGGAATGGCGGGACCCCGGCACCAAGTTTCGGCACCCTTGTCGTTATACCAGGTTAATTCCACCTGCAAGGCATGTTGTCCCGGCGGGTCGTAAATGGTGTGCCAGACCAGCAGGCAATCTCCGTTGGCCGCGCGGCTGAGTTCCTGAACTTTCGCACCGCTGTCGGGTGCGAACATGGAACCCGGATCGGTATCGGCATCTAGAAGCAAAAAGAAGCCATGATTGGTAATGGCATCATAGCACACCGGGAATTCAAAGGTGAGGTCTTCCGGTTCGTGGCCGGTGAACACTTGCTTGGGTGTCATCAATTCGGCGAGCGAGAGGTGATTGCTCGTGGCAATGCCGTTGCGAAGAAACTCGGCGGCGGGCTGGCCACCGAAAAATCCGGCGTCGAGCTCCGGCGACCAGTTCGTCGCCAAAATTTGTGCCACTCGCGCTTGACGCCCGAGGGATTGATTCCAATCCGCTTCGGATTCCCTTTGCTGATCGCTCAAATTCCGCAATTCCACGGCACGCTCTTCCTTCTGGCGCAAGGCGGTTACGTCAGTCATTGAAGCCGGCAGCGGCCAGACGATGTCGGCTTGGGGTGCGACGCCGGTGGAGCGAAATTCTTGGAGGCCGGCCAGCCGATCTTCGCGGTTCAGGATTTTCCCGCCGTTGTCCTCGCAATCCTGTCCGACGGAATACAGAACGAAATGGCCGTCATCCGTGAGCCGGTAGCGCAATGGCTGGCCGTCCATGAAATCGGGCAGGGGAGCTTGCAGGAATTCCGGGGTGAGTGCGGCCAAAGTTTGTGGATAGGAGCCATATTTTTTGCGATGGCGTTCGAGTGCTATGGCGGTGATGAGGATTCTGCGCTCGGCTTCGGCCTCGGCGGCGTGGCCTAGGAAGCTGGCACCCTGTCTTTGGAAGGCCATGCCCATGCGCCGGATGTCCATCATCGCTTGCACTCGTGATGGATACTTTGACCGGAAGAAAACTTCGTTGGTGACGCCGGGAAGCTGGCGCATTTGCATCCAGGTAGCCGCTTGCACGGCGTTGCGCCGTTCCACTTCGCGGTCATGATAAAAGAGCAGCACGTCTTTTTCATCTTCATACATTCCACCTTGAAGATATTCGCGCTGAAGCCAGCGACGGCGGTATTCTCCCCAAATGTTCAATGGGTTGGGCCATGTCTCACGGAGAAATTCGTTGAATGGCATGGGCGGGCGCATGGCTTCACTCCGGTCATAAGCATAGACAGCGATGCGGCTGGCGCGCGTAAAGGCGACAACCTCCGGCAGGTTGGTGAAAAAATCGGCGGACTGCCACTCGGCCTGCAATCGCGCGAGCTTGTCATCCGGCCAGTGGTTGGTTTGAAGCGCCTGCCATGTGGCGTTGAACACAAGCTTGGTGTCGCCGAAGCGGACGAGGTGCGAAACCTCCGCCGGCTCCACATTCCATGCCGTGACGAGGCGCGTGGCCGCCAGCAGGTTGGTCCAGGCAGCATCCTGGTTGCCGTCGTGAAGGGCAAGCACCATGCGGCTGCCGAGTGTCTGTGTGAGATTTTTCAGCACGGCGAGGTGGGGAAGCAACATGGCGCTGCCGCGGCTGGCATCGAGGTTGAATTCGATGGGGCCGGACAGGATGGCGGCACAGGCGGCGTCCAACTGCGGCTGGTTGTCGCTGAGGGCGTCACGAAAATCGTCCCACGACATTTCATCACTGTTGTCCGGCCATGAGGGGGATGTCTTTTTCAACGCGGATTGTTGCCAGACGACAATCGCGGAATTGTCTCCCACGGATTCCATGAGGTTCGGATAGTTGACAAATGGTTCGGAACGAGTATCCGGTGTGGTCTCCTTCAGGATGCTCTCGCGCGATCGCATTTCCGGCGAGGTGGAGAAATTGAAATCGGCGAGGTCGGTCTTGAAACCCTGCTGGCGCAGGGCGAGGCGTGTGTCTGCCAAGGCCCGTTGCGCGGCGGCAACCAGATGGGATGGGAGCGCGGCGTAAATGATGCCAATAAGAATGAGCAGCAATACAACTATCCGGAACAAATTTGGCAGACGAATTTTCATAAGCCGGTTTCTTCTGCTGTGATGGCGACAAGGTTTGCTCCCGTTTGAAGTCATTGGCAAGTTTTTTTGAAAATAATTGCTTTCCTTTTTGGCGGCGGGGATTCAGATTGCCTAAATCATGAAAGGCATCATTCGTGACGGCGGTTTTCACCGCTTTGGATTCGTGGCCGTGCTGTTGCTTTCGGCGGTTTCCCTCAAAGCCGACCCGATTGAGGTCAACGAAAACCCTGCCAAGTTTGGAGTTTTCATTCCCATCACGCTGGCCATTTTGCTGGAGGCGATTTGTGTTGTGCTGCTGCTCCGGCGCTGGAGGAAACCGCGCCTGTTCATCCTCTGGGTGATCGGAATGCACCTAGTCACGTATCCGCTCTTTCTCGGATTGCTGTGGCTTTCCTATGGATTGCACCCGGCGTTGGGCGTGGCGCTGGCGGAAGGGTTGATCGTGCTGATTGAAGGCGGATTGATCTGGATGATCTGCCGTTTTTTGTCGTCCGCCAAATCGCAATTGCCCGTGCCGTCCATCGGTAGGAGCCTGTTCGCGTCGTTGATCGGCAACATCTGTTCGGCGGCGGCGTTTCCCCTTCTCACAATGCTGTATGCGTGGCTGGCGTTTGCCATCGGCCGTTCAGGCATGGAATAAATCCGGCGCAGGTGGTGCCAACGGTTGGCGAGTTTTTTGTCACCCAACTTTCACTTAACAACCGGGCGCAAAACTTTTATGCTGGCGCATCAGATGAACCTCAGAAAACTTCTCGCGGTGCTGGCGTTGGTGGCAGGCTTGCCGCCATTTTCATGTCCGGCGCAAACCTTCACGTTGCTCCATGCGTTCGCGCCGGTCGTCACCGGCACCAATGCGGACGGCGACTTCTCCTTCGCGCAACTGGCGCCGTCGGGCAATGTGCTTTATGGCACGACGTTCGGCGCGGGGGCGAACAGCAATGGCACCATCTTCGCCGTGAACATGGACGGATCGGGTTTCACCAATCTCCATGTGTTCAGCATGCGCGCCGGGCTGTTGCACACCAACTACGATGGCGCAACGCCGGGCAGCGGCGTGGTGGTGTCCGGCAATGTGCTGTATGGAACGACGGGCGCGGCGGGTCCGTCGCACTTCGGGACGGTTTATGCCATGAACACGGACGGCTCGAGCTTCACCAACGTGCATGTCTTCGGCGGCAACAATGACGGCAACTCAACGCTTGGCGGGCTGGCCCTCTCCGGCAGCCGTTTATATGGGAATTCGCAAAGCGGCGGCACCAACGGCTACGGCATGGTCTTCGGCGTGAACACGGACGGTTCGGGATACGCGAACCTGCATAGCTTTGCGGGCCTCGTGAGCGGCACCAACAGCGACGGCATCCAGCCGCTGGCGACGCTGGCCATTTACGGCACGAATTTGTTTGGCGCGTGTTCTGGCGGCGGCGCATTTGGCAGCGGCACGGCGTTTCGCATGAACACGGATGGCAGCGGCTTTACGAACCTGCACTTTTCTCGGCGCTCGTTTCCGGCACCAACAGCGACGGCAAGATGCCGTATTTTGGCGGCTTGACGATGAATGGCACGAATCTGTTCGGCACGACGCGCCTGGGCGGTGCCACCAGCAACGGCGTGTTGTATCGCATGAACATGGATGGTTCGGGGTTCACCAACTTGCACAGTTTCACTGCGGCGACGGGTTTCACGAACACCGACGGGGTGTATCCGTTCGGGAGTCTGTTTTCATCGGGCAGCACGTTATATGGCACGGCGTCCGGCGGCGGCGCGACGACCAACGGAACGGTGTTCGTGATGAACACGGACGGCTCGGGTTTCAAGGTGCTGCATAATTTCAGCAACCTGCCCTTCCTCACGAACGCGGACGGCGCGGTGCCGGTGTCGGTGATCTTGTCGAGCAACACGTTGTATGGCGTGGCGCATACCGGCGGCAACGGCGGCAGCGGCGCGGTGTTCAGTTTGTTTGTGCCGCCGCCGTTGAGCCTCAATTTGTCCGATGGCAACGCGGTGCTGGCCTGGCCGACGAACGCCGACGGCTTCATACTCCAGTCCAACACCGACCTGACGCAGCCGGCGCTTTGGGGCGCGGTGTCTCCTGCGCCGGTGAATATCAACGGGCAAAACACCGTCACCAATCCCATGTCCGGCGGGCAGATGTTTTACAGGCTGGGGCGGTGATTTTGGTCCGGCGGTTGGGAAATTTGTCCTCAGTCGCCACGAATCTTCCGGCTGTCTTCTATTTTACCGCAGGCCTTTTCGGCGGCGGGATTATTCCAGCCTGTAGGTGACGCTGGCTTGTGCTCTTGAGCGGACGGGGATTGCGCCGTCCATCGCGGGCTCAAACTTTGACAACTTCATTTCACGGATTGCGGCAGCGTCGAGCAGCGGGAAGCCGGAGCTTTTGACAATCTCAACCTTGTCGAGCGTGCCGCTGCCGTTGATATACAGCATGAGCACGACGGTTCCCTGTTGGTGTCGCCGCGCTGCTTCAGGCGGATAAGTGTGTGCGGCTTGCACTGCGTAAGTTGCCTGCGTGACGGGAATATATTCCTGCGGATTCGGTTTCGGTGGTGGAACAACCACAGGCTGCATAACCGGCGGGGCTGGCGGTGGAGTTGGTTTCGGTTCGGGACGGGTCATTTCCGGTTTGGGCGGAGGCGGAGGCAGGGGTTTTTCTTCCGGCTTGAGCGGGACAACAGGCTGAACCGCTAGTGGTGGCGGAACAACCGTCGGCTGCACCACTTTTTGCAGTGGAGGAGGAGTTGTTAGCGTCACGTCAACGTAAGTTTCGTTAAAAATCTTTGGCGGCTTCGGCGTGGGCGGTTTCAAACAGAACAACACGACGGCATGGAACGCCAGCGCGACGAGATAAAAGATTATCAGCGGACGTTTCACTGTTTCAGCTTGGTATCAATCGCCACTTTCGTGATGCCGGCTTTCCGCAAATCGTCTAGCACTTCCACCGCCGCGCCAAAGAACGCCTTCTCATCGCCGTTGATGTAGACCTTCGGGTCGGGCTGTTCGGTTTTCAATTGCTGCAACCGCGCTGGCAGCTGGTCGAGCGGCATCTGCTCCTTGTTGAAATACAAATCACCGTTCTTGGTGACAGAAATCGTGGTGCGGTCGTTGTGCTCCTGCGGCGCGCTCGTGGCCGCAGCGGGCAGGTTCACTTTGATGCCGTTGTTCTTCACCATCGAAAGCGAGACCATCATAAACGTCGCCAGCAGGAAAAAAATGACGTCAATGAGCGGGATGATTTCGATGCGGGCGCGTTTGCGCGCACGGGGCGACGGAATGTTCATGGGTGCTCCTTGCATTCCTTGCATTGTTCCAGATGCAGTTCGAGCTGCGTCGCGGCGTCCTCGATGTCGTGCCGCGCCTCCTCGAGCCGCGAGTTCAGGTAGTTGAAAGGTATGAGCGCGGTGATGGCGATGCCCAGGCCGAACGCAGTGGCAAGAAGCGCCTGCGAAATGCCGCCGGTGATGGCCTCGGGCGCGTCGAGTTGCTGCGCGCCGAGCAGACCGAAGGCGTGAATCATGCCGGTGACGGTGCCGAGCAATCCCAGCAGCGGCGCGAGCGTGATGATGGTGTCCAGCACGGCGAGACCGCGGTTGAATTTCTTCAATTCCAAATTCGCGGCGCGCAACACGGCGCTGGAAAAGGATTCGGCACGGTGCGCGAGCGCGAAAGTGAGCACGCGCGCGACGAAATCGCGGTTGTCGCTGCCGATCTTGATGGCACCGTCAAGGTCGTGGTGCTCGACGCGTTCGAGGATTTGGTCCACGAGTTCCGGTTTGCGCCGCGAGCGTTCGCGGAGGATGAAGAACAACCGCTCCAGCACCGTGGCAACGGTGACGATGGAGCAGCACAGGAGCGGCCACATGACCGGGCCGCCGTTGAGGAAAATTTTAATCATAATTTTGTTGTTTGAATTTAGAACACGAGACTGATTGAGCCGAAGAACCCGATGCGTGCGCCGTATTGCGCGGCATTGACGCCGACGCCGGAGCCGTCGCGCAATTCATACGAATTGTCCGTAAGGTTCACGACATCGAGCCTGGCTTTCAAAGTTTTATCCTTGCTGATCTTGAAACTTTGTTCGGCTCCACAGTTGAGCGAGTAGTAAACCGGAACGGTCGTGCCGTTGGGAATGGGATTGCCGATGGGCGTTCTATCTTCCGTGCCGCCGCCGTCGGCGCGCAGGCCGCTGCCGTAAATCGCGTCCACATAAACGCGCGTGGTGTGATTGACACCCTCATTCCAGGTGTAAGCCGCGCCGAACGAGCCGGTCACGGTCTGGTCGTGGTCAAGATATATCCAATGATTTTGGACATAAGCCAGGTCAGTGGGACTAAACAGGAACTGCGCCGAATCCCAGTCTTCACCTTTCGCCACCGAGTAGGCGAGGTTGGCGTATGTGGAAAAACCGCCGCGCGCGTAGGAGCCGGTGAATTCCACTCCATAAACCTTGCCCTCGGCATAGTTGAACGCCGAGAGGATGAGCGTCTGTCCGAACAATCCGTCGTCGAGCTGGTTCTTCGCCTGCTTGTAATAGCCGTCCACGCCCACCGTCAAACCGGGCGCGAGTTTCTGGCTGATGCCTGCGTCGAAATAATTAGAGCGCTCGGCCTTGACCGGATCGTCTGCCGTGCCGGGCGCGGAACCATTTGATGTGCCGTTGAAAAGAGCCACGTCGCTCCCGGAAACATCCTCCACCGGCGGCGGAGTGAAATAGCGAGCGTAACCTGCGTGCAGTGTCGTCGCGTCTGTCGGCTGATAGATGAAGTTGATGCGCGGGCTTAACTGGTGTTCCTTGTCGAATGACGATGAATACTCGTCGAAGCGCGCGCCGTAGTTGATGGTCACTTGATCCAGAATCCTCCATTCATCCTGAAGATACACTCCCGCAAACAAGCCGTGAAGCGTGTTGTTGTCCAAGATGGCGAACGGCGAGCCGGTGGGATTGCCGCTGGAATCAAGAGCGAACACCGTCGTCGAAGTATTGTCGGAAACCGATTCTTCCAGCACGCTCAAGCCGCCGCGAATCGTGTGTTTGTCGTTGAGTTCGTAGCTGCCGTCGGCCTGCAATCCGCCGGAGTAGAGCTTCTTCTGCACATCGCTGGCCACGCCGTTGAAGTAAAGGTCGCCGACCGGGTCGGGCGTGAAATGCACGTCGCTGTTGCGGGCAATCGCGGAAACCTGATAATTCAGTTGGCCAGCCGATTTCTGGTAGGTCACGACGCCGTAATAATTTTGCTCGTTCTGGTTTTCGTTCAATACGCTTGAATCAAACGTCGCCGGCCCTGCTGTCGAATTCCACGCGTTGCCACCGGGCGCTGTCCCGACAGGAAGCCCCGGCGTGTTGGGCACTTGAAAGTCGCTGTAAGACAGGCTGCCCATGAAGTTGACGCGGCTCGTGTCGTCCAAAATGTAGGACAAATACGCAAACGTCTTGTATTGATCCGTTGCGTCGTGAACCGCATTGTGGCTGTCCGTCGGATTTTCGATTCCGAGCGCATTGTGGTCATAACTGCCGTCAACGAAGTAATTCAGTTTTCCATCCGAGCCGCCATATTCAAAACTCGGACGGATCGTGTCGTAACTTCCGCCGTAGATTTCCGCCGTGCCGCCGTTGTCGAACGCGCCGCTTTTTGTCTGGATGTCCACGACGCCCGCTGTGCGAAAACCGTATTGCGCGGGCAGCGAGCCGGTGATGAGCTGCATCGAATCAATGAAACGCGGGTCCAGTTCCAATCCGAATCCCGTGATGCCTTCCGGCAGCAGCACGTCGTTGATGCGATACTGCAGGTTCGCGTGCTCGCCGCGCACATGCAAATCACCGTTCGCCGCCGAATCCTGCGCCACGCCCGGCGAACGCAGGATGACCTGGTTCATCGGCGCGTTGCCGCCTTGCGACTGCGACGCGATTTGATCCGCCGTGTGGGTGTAAGCTGTTGCGCCCAAGTCCGGCTGAATCTGGCTGCGTGCCTGGTCCAACTGCCCGATGACCGTGATGTTACCGAGATTGGCGACGTTTGTTGAACTGCCTGAATCCACCACGTTCGTCGAAGTGTCGGGTGCAACGGAACTTGTCGCCGCCGGCACAACATTTGTCTGGGCCAAGGCCGTGCTGCCACAAGACAGCGCGACCGAGGAAATAACTGCATAATACAATCTGCGATTTCTATTTTTTCTTTCTGTAAACTTTTTCATAAATTTCAAAGGGGTTAAAGTTTTCAAACACACTTCCGCGAATCTTCAAGGACTCGCGCTTTCCGAAGTGCCAAACGGCACAACGCAAAGCTTTGGTTAAAGGGAAAACACTTCAGGCGAAGCAATTCGCCTGAAAGCAACGAATTAGGAAACTGCGGAAGGGACAGGCGGGCCTCGGCCACTTGGGAGGAATGCAATGGCCGTGCTAAAATCGGAGAACTTGATTTGCGGAGTGACCTCAATCCACGTTATCGGAACAGAAACGACGGCGTCCGGTGTTACAGTTTCAATCTTGCCGTGCGCAATGGCGACGATGGCGCAATCGTCGTCGTCATCGGGAATTGTTCCGCCGTGCAGCCATGCGTGAATCGGCGAATAAATTTCCGCCGTCGCCATGGTGAGCCAGATGGCCAACGACAAACCAGCCGTCGCGCGGAAAATCCGTTCGCGAGTGCGGCGATTTATCTGGCGCTGGCAAAATGGCATTTCAGTTTTATCAAATAAAAATCAGAGCGTGGTGTAATTTATTGATAGTGCCGCAGTGGGCTTTGGCGCCGGATCATTGTCGGCCTCGAAATGCTTGATGACCACCGCCACGGACAATCCCGCCAGTAATGCGACGGATAATTTGAATCGGTCGTGCGAATGGAATTGCAGTTCGGGCAGCAAATCGGCGCTGGCGATACAAAGAAATGTCCCTGTGCAAAATGCGAGCGCGCATCCGAGAAGGACGCCGTTGGAATCGGCAAAGTGACTTGCGCCAAAATAAAACAGGATCGCGCCAATCGGACTCACCAGCGAAAAAAGCCAGTTCAGCAGATGCCTTGAAAACCGCGAACTGCCGCTCGCCGTCATCAAGGTCGAGATCGCCAGCGCGTCGAACGGCTTATGCAGAATCACGACCATGGCCACGCCGAGTCCCGCAAGCTTCGCATGGCCCTGCGCGCCCGCCGCGACGGAAGCCGCCAGCGCGAGGCCGTCGAACAGTGAGTGCAGCGACAATCCCAGCGCCGTGCCGACCCACGAAAGCTGCTGCGCGGATTTGTCTGCGAGCGTGTGCGCGTGCTCGTCGTCGTGATGATGTTCGTGTGAATGTTCGTGACCGCAGCAATCTTCAGGATCGCCTTCGGGCGTGTCGTGATGATGAAAGTGGAAGAAACGTTGCAGAAAAAACATCGCCAGAAATCCGCCGAGCACCCACGACGCAGTCCGGTCAACCGAATGTAATTGCTCCGCAGCGTCCGGCAAAAAGTGCAGCAGCGCGATGCCGAGCATGAGTCCGGCCACGAAGCTCGTCGCCAGTTGCAGTCGCGTGTGCGTGGGACGGATGACGAGCAGCAACCAGCCGCCCGCGAGCGACGCGAGCAATACCAAGACGCAATAAACCGTCAACAACACGGCGGGAGATAGATTGGTCATATTTTCAATTGCAAATAATTTGCAATATAGCAAATGACCGTGCCGCTGCAAGTTTTATTTTGGAAGGATGGTTCGTAGCCGCGTTTGTAAAAACGCGGTTGTGCGCGCTTTCACAAGCGCGGCTACAATTTGCTAACGCCCGCAGCAGTTCTTGTATTTCTTGCCGCTGCCGCAGGGACACGGGTCGTTACGTCCGACTTTTGGGCCGGTGCGAATTGGTTTGGCCTTGGCCTGTGCCTCCGTTGCGGCGGCGGCTTCGCTGACGACGTCGCTCGGTTTTGCGCCGCCGGAACTTCCGGTAGTTGTTCCGCCGAACGCGCTCGTCGTCTGGTGTAATGTTTGTTGCGGCACGTTGCGCAGGAAATTTTCAAACGCCATCATGCTCGATGCGCTGCGGAAGACGTTGTGGCAGATTTCGGTCTTTACGTTGACCATGAGTTCGTCGAAAATCTTGAACGCCTCGGTTTTGTATTCAACCAGCGGATCACGCTGGCCGTGCGCGCGCAGGCCGATGCTATGGCGCAGGCTGTCCATTTCGTAAAGATGCTCCTGCCACAATTTGTCAATCGCGGTCAGAATCGTGTAGCGCTCGACGGTCGCGAGCTTTTCCGGCTCCTCGAAACTGATTTTGATTTCGTAGGCGTTGCGGATTTTTTCGGAAATAAAATTGCAGACGGCAAATTGCGCCTCGGTCAAGCCGTCGAACAGTGAACCGGCGACCGGCTTTTCTTTTCCGGACTCGGCGGCTTTGACGATTTCCGCTTCCGGCATTCCGAGCGGGAAATTCAGGTTCACCCAGTCGGCGAGCGCGCGGATTTTCCATTCGGTCGTGTCGGCGTCGGCGTTCGTGAACTGCTCCACTTTCAGGATCACCACTTCCTCAATGATGTCCATGAGGCGGTCGCGGACGTCCTCGCCGTGGATGATTTCGTTGCGGAAGCCGTAGATGACTTCGCGCTGCTTGTTCATCACGTCGTCGTATTCGAGCGTGCGCTTGCGGATCTGGAAATTGTGCTGCTCGACCTTCTTCTGCGCGCTCTGGATGGAATAATTCAGCGCCGGGTGCGTCAACTCGTCGCCCTCGGCAAACCCGACGCGCTCCATTAACTTCGAGATGCGGTCCGAGCCGAACAGCCGCATCAAATCGTCTTCGAGCGAAATGAAAAAGTGCGAGCTGCCGGGATCGCCCTGTCGCGAGCAGCGTCCGCGCAGCTGACGGTCAATGCGTCTTGATTCATGACGCTCGGTGCCGAGGACATGCAGGCCGCCAACGCCGGCGACACCTTCGCCAAGCTTGATGTCCGTTCCGCGACCGGCCATGTTCGTGGCGATGGTGATTGCACCGCGCTGGCCCGCGCGCGCGACGATTTCCGCCTCCTGCTGGTGATATTTCGCGTTCAACACCGAATGGATCAAACCTTCGCGCTTCAACATCTTCGAAAGCATTTCGCTTGTCTCGACGGAAACCGTGCCGACGAGAATCGGGCGGCCCTGAACGTGAAGCTCCTTGATTTCCCTGACGACGGCGTTGAATTTTTCACGCCGGGTTTTATAGACCGAATCGTTTTTGTCTTTTCGGATGTTCGGCTTGTTTGTCGGGATCGTCAGCACGCCGAGCTTGTAGATGTCAAAGAATTCCGCCGCCTCGGTTTCCGCCGTGCCGGTCATGCCCGCGAGTTTTTTGTAAAGGCGGAAATAATTTTGGATCGTGATGGTCGCGAGCGTCTGCGTTTCGCGCTCGATCGCGACGCCTTCCTTCGCCTCGACCGCCTGGTGCAAACCGTCGCTCCAGCGGCGTCCGGGCATCAATCGTCCGGTGTGCTGGTCAACGATGATGACCTTGTTTTCCTGCACGACGTATTCCACGTCGAGCTGGTAAAGGCTGTAAGCCTTGAGCAATTGGGAAATGGAATGAATCTTCTGCGCCTTGGCCTCGAAGTCCGCCTGCAATTTCGTTTTCTCCTCCAGCCGTTTGCGCGCGTCGGTTTCCGTGCCCGCGTCAACGTCGTGCAGCAGGGTGTTGAGGTCGGGCAGCACAAAGGCGTCCGGATCCTGCGGGCTCACAAAATTGCGGCCTTTCTCGGTCAAATCCGCCTCGTGGCCTTTTTCATCAATCGCGAACAGCAGTTCCTCCTTCTCGCGATATAGATCAACTTTCTTCTGGTCTTGATGCAACGTCAGTTCCGCCTGGTTCATCAGCTTGAGATATTCCGGGTTCTCCAGAACTTTCATCAAGCCTTCGGATTTCGGCTGGCCGGTCTTGACGCGGAAAAGCAAAATGCCGATTTCGTGTTCGAGTTCTTGGGCGTTCGTGACATTCGAGCCGTCCGTCGGATTTAATTTTTTAATCAGCGCCTCGGCCTCGGACAAAAAGCGGTTGCACAACTGCTGCTGCGCGCGGACGAGCGAGTCAACGAGCGGCTTCCATTGCGCGAACTGTTCGTCGTGCGTGTGCATCGAGGGGCCGGAAATGATCAACGGCGTGCGCGCTTCATCAATCAAAATGGAATCCACTTCGTCCACGATGGCGAAATAATGACCGCGCTGGACCTGCTCCTCCTTGCGCGAGGCCATGCCGTTGTCGCGCAGATAATCGAAGCCGAACTCCGCGTTCGTGCCGTAGGTGATGTCACAGGCGTATTGCTGGCGGCGGACGTCGGGTCGCTGGTCGTGCAAAATCACGCCGACCGACAGGCCGAGAAACTTATAGACCGCGCCCATCCATTCCGCGTCGCGCGCGGCGAGATAATCGTTCACCGTCACCACATGGACGCCGCGTCCGGTGAGCGCGTTGAGATAGACCGGCATGGTGCTGACGAGCGTCTTGCCCTCGCCGGTCGCCATTTCTGCAATCTTGCCGTTGTGCAATCCCATGCCGCCGACGAGCTGCACGTCGAACGGGATCATCTCCCATTTGAGCGGCTGGCCGCGCACGGTGATTTCCTGGCCATACAACCGGCGGCAGGCGTTTTTCACCACGGCGAACGCCTCCGGCAGAATCTCGTTCAGCTTCGCGGCGAGCTCGTCCTTGTCGGAAATCTTGGAAAGTTCCTCCCGCCACGCGACAGTTTTGGCGCGCAACGCATCGTCGGAAATCTTCTGCAATCCCGCTTCAATCTCGTTGATTCCGGCGACGCGCGCTGAAATCCGCTTGATTTCGCGTTCGTTGGGCGACCCGAAGATTTTTTTAATCAGACCAATCATGACAATTTTTGAAAATAGAACGGAAACGCTACGCTAGAAAACCCCCAGCGTCAAAACCAATCGCCGGACAATTCTTTGTAGGAGCCGAGGTGACGAGGCTCAAATAGTTTTTTTGGGGAAATCAGAGCCTCCTTACGTCGGCTCCTACTTTTCAGAAAGTATTTGAAATTCTTCAAACTTGTTTCTTCATTCTTCATTCTTCATTCTTCCTTTCTAAAAATGAATCTCGCGCCCGAATCCCTCGGCCTCATCGCCGGCAACCGCTCGCTCCCGCTGGAACTCGCCCGGCTCGCACG
>CAYPTV010000022.1:0-15803 GCA_964413505.1 uncultured Bifidobacteriaceae bacterium
CGGTTTCCGAATGGCGGCTCAAGAACGGAATTCGTGACGACGACTCTGTTTTGCAAATGTTGGAATTGTTGAAGATATTTTTCCAGAACGTCAAAATCGAAATTCCACCCGACACGGATTCAATTCAATTGGTGACCGTCCGCGTCTCGCTGCAAACGCTGACGCAGTTGACGAAGGAATTTTCAAAGGAGGCGCGGGAATTAAAACAGGAAATACGCGGCGTCCCAAAAATCACCCAACAGCTTTCCGCCGGGCGTGCCGTGGCGTTCCTGTGCGTGGCAATCGCTTCGCTCTTGGCCGGAATTCTGATCGGAAAATTTCTGTTTTAATTATGCGCTGGCTAAATTATGTAACGACCGGATTGTCTTTGCTGATGGCGTTGGCCGCTTTTTATTTCCTGCCAGTGCCGACCTCTTGGTATGTGGCGGGGATTCTTGCGGCCATCGGCGCTTATGCCATCACAACGGCAAATGAGCCGGTGAAAGGCAAATTTATCGTCCGGCTGAAAGGCTTTGAGTGGACACGCGAGGATTTCTGTCGAGGCTGGCTCATCACCGGCGACACCGGCTCTGGCAAAACCCGCTCCGGCATCAATCAACTGCTCTTTCAGGTTTTTCAAAACGATCCGAATTGGGGCGGGCTGTGCATTGACGACAAAGGCGTGTATTGGGAAACGCTGGTGGAGATGGCGGCGAAGTTCAATCGCCAAAACGATTTGATTTTGTTGCAAGTCAGGCCGGACAATCCGCCGGATAAATGGAAACCGGCGCACACTTTTAATCTGCTTTCCGACCCGACCATCCCGCCGTCCACCTACGCAAAATTCGTCGTGGACACGGTGACGAGCCTGGGACAACGCGCCGAGCAATCCTTTTTCAAAAGTCAGGCGCAAACGCACATTGGCTTGGCTCTCGAAGTGTTGACGCGCTTGGACATGGAAGCAACCTTGTTCAACGTCCGTGATTTTCTTCTCGATGACAATACGATGAATGAGGTGTTGGGAGAGATGCAGACGGATTATCCAACTGACCGCGACAAAGCCCTCATCAAACATTTTTCCGAACGCTATCGGGGACAGCCAGCCGAGCAAATGGGCGGCGTGAAAGAGACCATCGCCAATTATCTCCAGTTCTTTTTGACGCCCGATGTCGTTGAGGTGTTTGGCGACGCCAAGAACAGTTTCGACTTCAAGGAAATTGATCGTGGCAAAATTATCTGCGTGGCGATGCCGCAGAAATTTCAGATGGAACGCCGCTACATAAACACGTTTCTCAAAATGCTTTTTTACGCGCACGTTTTGCGCCGCTTCGACCGGCCAAAGGAAGAACGCGCCACCGACAATTTGCTCATTCTTTGGGCAGACGAAGCGCAACGCTTTGTCACGGCCAGCGAAGACGGCATGAGCGATTACAACTGCATTGACGTGATGCGTGAAGCGAAGGCGACGCTGGTTGCCGCCGCGCAGTCGTCAACGTCCTTCATTCCACCGCTTGGAGAGGAAAAGGCGCAAGTGCTGACGTTGAATCTTCGCAACCGGATGATTTTCAAAGGAGCGGACGAAGCGGGCGCAGTTGAAAGCGCGGACTTTCTTGGACAACGAAAAGTCCGACAAAGGACGCATGGTTATTCGGGCGGAATGGTTACGCGCTCATACACGAATGTTGACGAACACAAAATCAAACCCTACGAACTTCGCCACTTGAGAAAACACCAATGCGTCCTCGTCCACTGTGAAAAGGGTTATCTCAAAACAATTTTGCCGCCACTGGATGCCGACGGGAAAATTCCGAAATGGTTTCCGTGGTGGAAAGAATTTTTCTAATTACGGGCTGACACTTTTCATGCGGTAAAATTCCATCGGATTTGTTCCGAAGAAATCCGTGTAGCTGCCAAAGAATGACGTAGGCGGTGCGCTAGTCCAAATGTTGACCCAAACCGCATTTGTTCCGGCTAAAGCAGGACTCCGTTGCAAATACAACCAAGCGTTTGTGCTGCCTTGCCAGTTGAAGCCCATTCCGCCCTGAACTCGTGTAATTCCAGTAAAAATAACAGGAGGATTCGTCGGGTTGGAACTCGTCGTAATCGTTGTGTTTAATTGGAATGGCGTAGGCACAGACCAATCTCCCATCAACATGAAATCTTGGGCGCGGGCGCGGAGCAAAACATTTGTGACAATGTTCCCACCAAGATCGCCCAGCGCGTTCCAAACCAATGTATGATTAACGCCGTTTGGCAAAGCGGTGACGCGCGTAGCCATACTGTAAAACGCACCATCCAAAGTCGTGAGCGTGGCGTTCTGCCAAGTGGTCGAGCCAAGAATCTGATATTGGAGAAATGGTGTCGAAGCGTTGCCCTCATTATCCCAAAGCCGGACGGCGACGACGGCATTGCTGCCGAGCGTATTTGCTGACGGAATCACGGCGGCGGATGGCGCAGTCTCAATGAGACTTGGTTGCGGCGTTGGTAATACGGCTTGTGGCGACCAGAAAATGACGTTGCACACATTTAGATTCGTCGGATCAACCATCAAAGCGGCCAAGCCTTTCCCAAGAGCGGGCATTTGCACACCACACATTGATTGCCACGCCTTGCCAACATAGGCATCGCTGAATAATTGGCGTTGCAGTGGATTTATAGCGTCTGTGCCAGACCAAGAATAAATTCGTCCGTCGGGTTCGCCGGTAAAAAGCGTGTCTTTGCCTGTGCCGGTGAAATTCACGGCAGCGAGGCTAAAACTTTGGGCGACATTCGCGGAAGTGATCGGAACTTGAAACAGCGTGTTTGTTGTCCATGTATTTCCAGACACGACATATTCCGCCAGAGTGAAATCATCGCCAGCGTCAAGCTGCCCCGAAAGATTTAGGTCATCGGCAAACGCATAAAAGATTGAACTGCTGTTCGTTTGGTTGGGACGTGGCAATCCGAGCGCAAGAGAAAGTCCCCGTGATAAAAATCTACTCGTCGCCGCAGGCTCTGGAATCAGCCATTGATTTGTATAAATCAAAACCGAGTCGGAAGGTTCTCCAATTCCCTGAAATTGGTCGCTCCCCGGCCATATAAGCCATGATGAAGCCCCGCTGACATCAATTTCGTTAAATCCATTAAACTCTGTATTAACAACTGCATTCGGGGATGCAGGGCCGAAATGTGGTTCATTATATCCCATATAAGTTCCCCAGTTTCCATAGCCAGCGTATGTATCAGTGTGAGACCATGGAGCGGGCGTGCCATTTGCATAATACGGATACCAGTAATTGCCATCCGATACCCAATACAGTCCAATCCAACTTGGAGCAGTGTAGTTCGCCGCGAACCACGCATTTTCCGCAGCACTCATTGGAAGGGATAAGTATCCGTTAAATCCCGCGAAATAATTTGAAGCCGATGCGTATGTCATCGGCGTGGGCGTTGTAAAATGCCATTTGCCAGTGTTTGTGTCTTGGATTGTTCCTTGCGGCAGCAAGATGTTATCTGTGTAAAGTTGAATATTGCCCCCGACCATTTCAATTCCACCTGCGTCGAGAAGTCGTAATGCACTGTCCACATCATGCTGTGCAAAAACCATTCCATGCGTTCCCAAACCGCGATGAGAAATGTTAGTGCTAATAACGGTTTGATTCCAAGTTCCGGCAGAATACGTCAGACTGTAAAGCGCGCCGTCTTGACCATTAGTAGCAAAACTACAAAGCACATCCGTTGAACGCACTCCGAGGACATAAGCAGCTTGATTGGTCGAAGCTGCCAGCACATTCGTTTGCCAAATTCCGTTTGTTTGAAATAATTCCCAAATTACGCCTGTGCCTCCTGTTTGGCGGAGGCCGACATAAATTGCGGGCGATGGCCGATTTGTCGGCTGTCCAACGGCAATTGAAGTTATGCCAAACGCCCCAACAGGCAATTGCTGCACCTGCCATGACGAAGCGCCTTGAGTCAGAATAAATAACGAGTTGGTTTTGCCGGTTGCATTGCCGTCCGCGCCCACAACAATTTCATCACCAACGACTCCGTTCAATTCACCCGCAGCCATGACGCAATTTGAAGGCGTGAATGGGAACGTAATCGAAGCGATGTTTGTGCCGGGATTGTTCAACAAGCTCGGTATGCTTTGCGAATTATTCGGGTCTGTGCCAGCAAGCCATTCTTGATAGTCCGTCCAACCGTCGCCGTCGGAATCTGCGTAGGCGATTCCTGGCTGACTGGTAAGACCGTTTAGCCACAGCCAGAGAACAGGCAAGCCGTTTGTCTCACCGGCGCGGGAAAGCACATTTTGTTGAAGGAGATTTCCATTGCCGTCGTATTGATAGCCGATGGAAATTCCGCGTGATGATTCCATACCGAGCAATCGGTCTTCATGGTCGTAATAAAAATTGTTCGTGTGTTGCCCATTATTGATGAGTTCGTAGTTGGATAGTCCCGATCCGACAGCAAAGGGGGAATTCGGATTAAGCTGATTTGTGTGTGTGAGGTCGTATTGATACACCTGCAAATAAGTCACGCCATCAAAACCAGCCACGTTGTTGGCGTCAGCAATCAACGGGTTCAGACCATACTCAATTTTCCAGCCGTCCGGGATGCCGTCGCCAGCCGTATAAGCGTTCGTCGGATTGGTGTGATAGACAAAAATTTCGTTGTAGTCACTGATGCCGTCGCCGTCCGTGTCATTCGTCAACGGATTGAGATCATAAAGATATTTTTCCAAATATGTAAGTTTGTCGCCGGACGGATAATTCGTGGCGAGCGTGGAATCTGTGAGGCTCAAACCATATTGCGTTTTCCACCAATTCGGGATGCCATCGCCCCATGGATCGCGCGGGTCTAAAACCGTGAGAAACGCATTTGAGCTAATCACAGTTCCAACCACGTTTGAAATGGCGACTGAATAGTTTCCTTGATTTGTAAAATCCAAATCGAACAATGAAAGTATTTGATTAGTCGCGTTGGGAATGGGGACGTTGTTAAAATTCCACTGAAAAAACAATGGCGAAAACCCCGCTACGCCAACGCTGAACACAACATTTGAAGCAAGAAAGCTGATTTGTGCGGAAGGCTGATTTGTGATGACTGTCACATTGTCGCTGTTGGTGTCAAGGAGCGTGTAAGCCGAGGGTGTTGTAATGCCGGAAAAGTTTTCAGCATACCCAATCATAATGCGACCAACACCTCCATTTGCACCGCCGTTATATCCGCCACCACCACCATTTGCAGTTATTACATTTGTTCCCAAAACAGCAGAGGCGACCCGAAGCAATATCGAGCCACCACTACCGCCACCGCCACCGGCTGCGGCACTTCCGCCACCGCCGCCATCAGAGTGGATTTGACCCTGAACTTGAAGATTGCCAACTTCTAGCTCAATTGCGCCGCCCCCGTTGCCGCCGTTTATTGTGGCTCCAAAAAAACCGTTTGGCCCACCATTAAAACCGCCGCCGCCGCCGCTCCCCAAATAGCTGGTGCTTAAAGAACTCGTGCCATAAGTAAGCCCACCACCTTGTCCGCTAGAGCCATTTCCGCCGCCAGAACCATATCCACCACCACCGCCAGAATAAATAAATAGCAGACCATTTGCACCAAATTCATAACCGCCACCACCACCGCCAAAGTTTGCGCTTGCACTTATTGTTTGACCGCCCGCGTAAGACTCACCTTGTTGTGACTGGCTTCCGCCACGATAGCCGATGCCACTGGCTGAAATTGATGAATTTTGTGCGATAGCCAATGTGGCTTGCACCTTCAATACAATCTGGCCGCCGCTGCTGCCGTTCCAAGAATTTGCGGTGAGGGTTGCGCCGTTGGTGATGATGAGATTTTGAAAATTCGGAATCGCATTCGTATCGAATGGATTGTATTGCGCGGGATCGGACGAAAGCCGCACGGTCTGATAAAGTTGCTCAATTGTGGTGCTTGCCGTTAAAACGTAAGTGCCATGCCGACCGTTGCCATAATCCCAAGCGTAGCCGCAGTTCACGAAACCAAAAAGCAAAGTCAGCAACAGCGCCGACATCGTGGCGATACTTTTTTTAATCTGTTGCCGGGTGTTCATCAAAACCAATGCGTGATGGTGTTCCAAACCGAAGTCGCTGCGTTGCTGATGGCTTGGACGACTGTGGTTACTGCGTGACTGATTGAAGTTGCGGCACTCGTGGCAGCGTTCGCCACAGTATTTGCAACTTGAGAGAAAACATTGCCGCCGCCCGACGAACTGCTTGTATTGCCGCTTCCACTTGAACTCGATGCAGGATGGACTTGCTGACTAGCGTTCATGGTTTGGGCGTATCCTCCCGCGTTGACTGCGCCAGAAATCATTGATTGATTGCCGGATGAACCGCCTCCAAAATTATTCGCCACTTGACCAATGGCCATGCCCGCTCCTTCGCTATCAACGCCACTAACGACGGTGCTAATCAAGTTTCGATTTATTGCGTTATATGAATTGACGCCAGCATTCCCCGAAACCAAATTAACGTAAGCGTTCTCCTCTGAAACTGGTGCGCCAACATTGTTTGGCACAAGTAAATCGCCAGTTATATTAACACCAAAGTTGATTGCTCCACCCACTCCTCCTGCAACAGTTGCCACGCCCGCGCCTTGATTAAATGACTGATGATTTGCCAAGTTTTTTATACCATTATCAAGATACCCCTGACCGCTACCGATTGCCACATACGCGCTTGCTGTTAATGCTGGGCCAGCAACAGGAATTGCAGAGAGATAAGTCGCATTAAGATAAGCATCCGCAGAAAGTCCTCCAACCCCTGCAATAACCGCCGCTCTGTCCCATTTAACATTTTGAATTCCTCCGTTTTCAATAGCTTGTTCAGCTACGTCTTCGATGCCGCTTGACAACCATCCTATTCCAAACGCGACTGCGTCGTCGGCTAAAGCAATTTCCCCCTTTGCGTCCGTGTTTCCTAAAGGATTGTTATTACCATATTCATACGCTACTGGTTGCCATCCCGCCCCAATATGTTTTACCGGATCAGTCGAAAGAAACACTCCAGCATCGGCAGAATAATAACGCGCCCGCATGAAATAAAGATTGGGAATGTCTGATTCTTCCTGCACACCTTGAGAGCCAACGAACAGATACGGATTGGAAATTTGTGATTGGAAATTCGTTGAGCCGAGGCTGCGTCCGTAGGGCGTGTAGGCGTATTGCGCCACGAGATTTGTGTTTCCATCCGTGAGCGCGATTATGTTGCCTTGTGCGTCGGAGTGATAACAAAGCAAACCGTTGGTTGAGTCCACCCGATAACACAAGTCCGGCCCGTGAACATACCACGCCGTCACATTGCCATTACCGTCGAGGTCACACAGGATTTTTTCCGTTCCGCTAACGAGCGAGAGAGCGTAACCCGTCGTCACGCCATCGGCCATTTTTGAAATGCGCCGCCCCAAAGCGTCGTAACGATTGGTGACAGATTTGGCAGTCAGTCCACAATCCCAATTTATTGAAGTGGTGCGATTATCTTCGTCGTAAGTGAGCGCCCAACTTTGGCCGTCGCCGACGGCGTTCGTCATGTTGCCGCTGGCATCGTAATGATAAGCGATTGTATTTACCGAATTGCTCGGACTGGTTTCTGTAATCTGGCGATTGATGAGGCGACCAGCGGGCGTGAAACTACTTTGATCGTCCGTCAGCGAAGGCTGCGGCCAATTGAACGTCCCACTTTCACCGCCGCCGGTTTTGTTTCCATTGCGGTCATAGGCGTAAGTAAGGGCGACGTTAATCGAGTTTGAACTGATAGTTGCCGGAGAATAATTCAGCCCGCTGATTCTTCCGGCGGAATCAAAAGTGTTGGTTTGAACAATGCCGTTGGGATAGGTGCGGCTAATGAGGCGGTCTGCCAAATCGTAAATGTAACTCATCTGACGACCAGCCCAATCGGTTTGCATCGTCAGCCGTCCCAATGCGTCAAACGTGTTCACTAGCATCTTTCCGCCGGGATATGTAATGGCCGTGACGCGACCGAGAGGGTCGTAACCGTAAAGGACGGTCTTACCGAGCGCGTCATCTTGCTCGATTTCGCGGTCGAGCGAATCGTAAATGAATTGCGTAGTGGTTGTGACGCCCGACACACGCCGCGAAATGGTTTGCGGATTGTCGTTTGAGTCGTAAGAAAAACTGTCGTGCCGGCCTGTGTTGAAATCCACAAACAGCACACGACCGGCATTATCATAAGTCGGTGTCCGAACAGTCCCATTCGGATCGGTTTGTTGTTGAAGGCGCATCAACGGGTCGTAGGAATACTGCCAAGCAAATCCGTCCTGATTCTTTTCCGATAGGCGCTCATTACGCGAGCCGTAGGCCATGATGTAATGACCGCCTAAAGCGTCCGTGATGTTCGTGATGTTACCGACTCCATCATAACCGTAAAGCCACGGGAAATTTTGTGGATCAATCCACTTGATGAGGCGACCGCGCCCATCGTAAGTGTGCAGCGATGGATAACCGTTGGGCGAAGTGATTTGCTGGATGCGGTCGGCCACGTCGTAAGCTGTATTCTTTGTGTCGCCGAGCGGGTCGGATTCAGCAATGACTCGATTCAAACGGTCGTAGATTTTTGTCCAACGCTGGCCAGTTTTGTCGAAGAATGAAATGAGATTGCCATTGGCATCAAATTGATTTGTGATGGAATGACCAAAGGGGTCGGTGACTTGAATGAGACGGTTAGCCAAATCATAAATGTTGGTGACGGAAAAGCCGAGGGCATCCATGACGTGATCGAGTTTGCCGCGCGAGGTATAAAAATACTTCCATTGATTCGTGCCGGTGCGGTCAACCATATTCGTCTTTTGATTCGCCAAGTCGTATGCGTAGGTCGTCAACACACCTTTGCCATCGCTCTGCGAAAGCAAATTTCCATCAGCGTCGTAGGTCTTGGTGAAAATTCGCCCAAGCGCATCTTGAATCCGCGTTGCGTTTCCGTTTTGGTCGTAGGTGTAAGAAGTGGGATTGCCAAGCGCATCCGTTTCATGGAGTTTCCAACCAACTTCGTTGACGGTGTAACTCGTAGTGTTTGTGGCCGGATCGGTGCGCGAAATTAGAAAGCCGTTTGTGTCGTAAGCAAAGCTGGTCGTGTGGCCGTCAGCGTCTTTGGATGCAAGCACAAGGCCGTTCGTCGAATAAATGTAGCTGACGAGCGAACCGAGCGCGTCGGAATGGTTTGTCAGATTTCCACCGGCATCGTAGGCAAAGAAATTTGTCCAAACGGTCAAGCCATTGGCATCCGGCGGCTGCGGGGTGATTTGCTGAATTGGTTTGTTGAAGAACGAATCAAAAATCCAAGTTGTTATCTCGCCAAGCGCGTTCGTTTTGGCAATCACATTGGCGCGGCTGTCATATCCGAATGATGTTACCCAGCCAAGCGGTTCAGTGATGGAAGTTCGATTGCCGGAATCATCGTAAGTGTAGCTCGTTGTCTGATTTAGCGGGTCGGTTTGCGATAGCGTATGCCCCTTGCGGTCGTAAGTTTCCACCCACGAATTTGTCGCAGCGTCAATGCGCGTGATTTGAAGGTCGCCGGGGATTTCATAGCGGGTTGCGGTAGCGCGGCCAAGAGCATCTACCTGATTCGTCTGGCGACCGTATTGGTCGTATTGAACAAAAGTGTTCGTGTTTCCGCGCGGATCAATGATTCGCGCCAGCAAGCCGTTTGTTCCGTATTGAAATTGCCAAGTCGAGGCCACGCTGCCGTAAAGACCGGCCGTGTTCGTGATGGATTTGGAAACAAGCCGATTCGTAGCGTCGTAAGAAAAATTTACCAGCCACGAACCAAACGTGACGTTGGTAAGCAGATTGCCTTGATAATTAAAATTGTAGATTCCGTTTGCGCTATCAACAACTTGTGTGACGACACCGCTCGTTTGATTCCAAAGAATTTGAACCGAATTGCCGTTGAAATCGTGAATGGCCGTCAGACGACCACGCATAACAAAATTTGCGCCGGAATCGGGACGGCGGAAGACATAAACAAGACGTTCGGGCGTCGTCCACTGGCAATTCGTAGTCGTGATGACCAATTCACCATTATATTCGTTGTCCCGCGTTTCATATTCGCCGGTGTCGTAGTTCAAGTCCCAAGTTTCAAGCGAACCATCCCATCGCATCAAGCCAACCGTATCTGCGTCACCAAGCGGCGAGAATGTTTGCGCTGGAAGCACCCGCGTTTCAAATGTGCTACGCCAGCCGCTCCCTAATGGGCCGGAAGAATATGGGTTGATCCCGCCAAGTTGAAATCCGCCGAAGCTGTTGGCGCTGCTGTAACCGAATTTGAAATTCATCGCAACGCCGGGAGTGGGTCGCGCAAATGCCGTTTGCTGCCAAGAAAACGCGCCCGACAGAGGGACTAGCGCATCACGCCCGCCATTGCGCTGTGCATCAAAAGCAGATTGCTCACCACCTTCATCAGTTTCTGTGAACGTGACCGTGCCACTGCCTTGTTGAGAAGCGGAGGCCGTGCCGCTAGGAACAGGTGCGGGAGCAAAATTTGCCAATTCACTTGAAGAATTTGTCGAGTAACCGATTGGAAAATATCCGACGAGACCAAGCGTTGAATCGTTCGTCGGTTGCTCATCAAACATATATTGCACGATGAAGTCCTGGCTCAACGCATTTTGATAAACCGAAACTTCCTGAACTTCGCCGAAAAGGTATTGGCCGCTTCCCCATCCACCGATTGAGATTCCACTGGTGTTCGCCGTGTTGCCAACATTTCCCGAACTGCTGAATACCTGCCGCCCATCCACATAGCCAGTGAACGTCGCTCCCTGCTGCACAATGGCGAGATGATACCAGCGTTCCAAATACGGCAATTGAATCAGAGTGTTTGTGTAGCTGCCTGAACCGCCTTGGCTCACAAATTCCACATTGCCATTTGATATGTTGAAGCGCACCAAATAAGCATATTGTGATTCAGAACCGCTATTTCCATTGACGAGAATCGTCATGTTCTGCGTCAGATTTGTTCCCGAAGGAATGGAGATTTTGAACCAGCACTGGACGGTCAAAGCAGCGTTGCCCGAATTCCAACTCAACGCACCGTTTGGATCAGGCACGGTTAAATCGGCGTTGCCGGGAAACGTGGCAGCAATGGAAGAAAAATTAACCGTCGCAAACAACAAGCCGATGCAAAATCCAGCAATGGATTTTGAAAACGTATTTTGTCTGCCGGACGTTTTCATGTGTTTCAACCATCGCCAGCCATTTGTTTCACGTTGTTGCATCGCAAAACGCGATAGCCACTTTGTTCACGGACAAGCACAACTTCCGCGCGGATTCCAGAGCGTTCCATTTTGAAAGCAACGCAATTATCAGGATTCACATTTGCCTGTTCACACCAAGCAGAGGCTTTGTCGGGAAAGATTTCCTCCAGTGAACCGAAAACGGCATGATGTTTTAACGCAAGCACACCTTCAGAAGAAATTTCGTCTTGAAGGGCTTTAATCAGAAATTCTGATTGCTCGGAAATGGTTTCGCCTTGAAAAGCGCGCGGCAAAACTACGCTTTCCAACAGCGCAGCAGAATCCTCGGAGTTGAGGGCATGAGAAAAATCATTGAGCGTCTTGATTGAATTGCGACGCGGTTCGCCTTGCTTCCAAAAAAAGCATGAAAGACCACCCGCAATGACAAGCAGTGCAACGGTTGAAATTTTCCACCATGTTTTCACGGTATTTCCTTCGATGACGATGGAAACTTTCGTGCGAGGCCGTGAAAATTACAAGCGGAAAACAAAAAAAGTCACTTGAGATTTATTTATCCGAACGGACTGACGTGCCTTTTACGGTATTTTAAGACTTTTTAGCGGCTTTAACCTTTGCCCATCTCGCTTTTGCAGCAAGAGAGATTTTCTTTCTGGCAGCCGCGCTCATCTTGCGTCTTTTCTTCGGAGCAGCAGCGACCACAGGTTTTATTGAAGAAACAAAAATCCGACCAAGCTCATTTTCGAGCGATTGAATTTGTTCCTTTATCGCGGCAGCGCGCCGCAATTGTTGTGCAGACAGATCAATGATTGAACTCATGCCACTTCAATTAGGAATTTTGGCCTAGAAAGTCAATAGCCGGTTGTTCACCAAGGCGGCATTGATTTCTGCCGTGTTCATCCGTCTGCTTCCCGCGCTTCTGGTTGCTCCGCGCAATTTCGCGCCACGAAGTCTCGTGTCACTGCATTGCTCCATGCTCCGCCGCCCGCCAGCGCGAAAAGCAGGCTTGAGTGCGTTTCGTTCAGATCGGTTTTGCTCTCCCGACGTGAGGCGAAGAGAGCAATCCCGTTCCTTCAAAAACGAAACGCAAAAAACATGAACACGACAGAAAACTTCGTCTCAACGCCTCAACCGTCGAACAACATCGTCAAGCCGATAAAATTTCCACCGCAACCGCAGGAATGGAAAATCGTTTCCTTGCGGGAATGTCCGACACCCGCTGACATTCAATTGTGTGAAACACCGGAACAGGCAGCCGCCTATTGGAAAATGCACATCACAACTCATCCCTACTTCAATCCTGAATGTGAATGTTTGGTCGTTTTAATTCTTAACACCCGTCGAAAAATCAAAGGACACTATTTCGTTTCAATTGGAACAATGGACACAATTCTGGTTCATCCTCGTGAAGTGTTTCGTTTGGCAATCATGGCAAGCGCATCGGCTATCGCGCTCATGCACAATCATCCGTCGAATGAAAGCACTCCGTCAGATGCTGACATTAAAGTCACCCGCGATCTTATTCGTGCCGGCCAGTTGCTTAAAATCGAAGTTCTCGACCACATTGTCATCGGCAATCCCAATCACACATCGTTGCGGGCGTTAGGCCACTTTTTTCAGTGAAGCGTCAGCTTAATTGATTTTTCGGGGCAAATCCTGTCCCCGCGAAAACTTTTTATTTCGTCAGCTCAAGCCATTCCTCTGGCAGCCAATTGTCGTATGTCTCCGGTTTGCTAGGGTCTTCGGAGATTGAAAGCTTGTAAATCCAGCGGCCATCCCGAAATTGCGAGGCAATGACATAACCTACGCATTCTCCGAAATTCTCTTTAATCACGCGGACTTTGTTCATCTCCGAAAAGCGTGGCGACATTTGAAAAGTATTCTCCAAAGTGAAGGGTTTTCAATGAAAATTCCAATGCAATTTTCGCAACAGCCAAAACTCGATTTTTTCAGAATCTCTGATTATGTCGGAGCATCAAATATGAAAACGAGAGGCGGGACCACGAGGCAATTGCAACGCTTCAATTCGTGACACAACACCCCTGCACCGGCATCTTTTGACGGCTTCTGTCAAATCAGAGTCCGAGACTTTTTCGTCATCTTGCGGTTAATTGACCGCACCTTGCGGCGATGGTCGCCGCAAGCAAAATGAAAGGCAGATAATGAAAGCAGGTTCAGGTTCGCGAGGCGCTGGCAGGTCAATGACTCAAGCGGCAGCATCTCGCATCCAAAGTGCCACAGCTAGGGCGAATGGCGGTCACGTCGGCAGAGGCAGTTTCGCAGCGCGAGCGCAAGCCACCGCAGCGCACAATACGTCTAGCGGCTTGGCGGCTGGCAACGGCAAGAGCGGCAACTGACCTAAAACAAGCTTGGCCGTGCGTTCATTGCGCACGGCCAAGCCCTTGACATGAAATCACCAGCCACAACATTCGGGCTTCCGACTACGGGAGCGGTGCTGGCATTCATGGTTGATTGTTTGGGCGTTCCCAAGGAAACGGACGATTACACCTACAAAGAACTTGAACGGCTGGCAAAAGGAGGCTTGGCTACGGAAACGTATTGGGCGGTCGCCCGCAAGGTCATGGAGGCCATCGTCGGATCGTTTTTGGAAATGAAGGCTGCCAGCCAGACCATTGACACCGTGTTCCGGCAGACAGTCTCAACCCCAATCAAGCGTATCCATTGGCAGATGCACAAAGGAGTGCTCGTTCCCGTTCCAGAGTTCTCCGCCCCGCCTGAAGCGGTTTATTGGAAACGAAACGCTGCCGGAGAACTGGAAGATTTTGGCGAGATTCTAGTGCATGACTGGACCGAGTTCCTTGCACGGCATGAATTTCTCGTGAACCAGTGCGGAAGCAGTGAAAAGCCACGTCTTGATGTTATGTTTCATTGGGTCTGCACGTTTGTGGTGCCTTTTCTAGCTGTGAATCTTCTCGATTATCAGCGTAACAACTCTCGGCTCGAAAGCGGAATGCCAGGCGGAAGATTTTGGTATCTGCCGCTTCTGATGCTTCCTGAAAATGCTGACTCGAAGCCACGCATCAAATGGCCGGTGAACACCGCCTTGGAATGGTGGGAAGATTTATTGGGCAGTGAATTGACTTCTTACGCAGATTTGCTTTGCGCTCGCGGCCCCGGTGACAATTCCGACAATGCTCGCCGACAGGTTCGCGCATGGCGTCACGAAGACCGTTCGCCCGATCAAGTCACCATCGAACGTTGGTGCAAAGTGTCATGGACGGACAAATATGTGGGAACATTTACTGATGACACCTCTCTGTCACTGAACAGGCGATGGAATCTTTGCCGAGACTTCCTTATCAAAAAGGGATTTCACAACACAACTCGCAACTGGCTCGAAGGAGTTCGCGGAAAACCAAGAGAGGCATTTCAGAATCAATATCGCGGCGAAATGCTCGAATTGGAAATTTTGCCGTTCAAGCAAACACCCTTCGCCGCATTTTTTGATTCGTCCGATCCGGTCGCGGCGGGTCTGCCTGTGGCGGAATTGATTGAACGGATTGCGGAGCGATATGCTCGACCAACAAATGGGCAACTCAAGGCACGGCTTGTCATTGCAGCAGCGTTCCAGCGCGCATTTGTTCAAATGGTGGAGTCGCAAGGTGTTCACAACGCATTGCGAATCTGCGGCTGGTTTCAAGAGGTTTATTGCTACTTGGTGGACTTGCACAACCAGACGACCAGCGGCAAGGAGATTCTTCGCCTCATTCGCAGCACGCCTGAATCCCAAGGCGGACTGCGCTTTGCTTGTGAGTGGCTATTTGACGCAGAAGTCTGGAGCAACATTCCTGCGGAACTCGCGGCAGATTTCATAAGATTACAGACAAGCGTTAAAAGTTCTTGAGGCGACCCGCAGGATTATGTGCTCTCCGCAAATTTATTCGCCGACCGAAACCATCACTTTTTGACGAGTGGTTTTTCGGCGGGGTTTTTTAAGGCCCGCTTTTGCGCGCGTGCAATGATTTTGGCCAAATCAACACCCAGGGCAGAAGTGATCCGCAACAGCGTGTCCAAACTTGGGCTTTGCACTTCTTGTTCAACGTAGCTGATTGTTTGCCGCGATATGCCGGATTTTTGGGCAAGCGATTTTAGCGAGAAATTGCGCTTTTCACGCTCCTCTTTCAAAACGCAGGCCACATGAGAGCTGATGGCGTCGCTTAATTTGTTGGTCGGCACATGGAAGCAATACCGAAAAAGAAGGTTGACAAGGGATGCCAGAATTCTTACATGGTGTCCTGTTTTTTGAAAACTCAAAGTCTTTATGAAGGGCAAAACAAAAATTCTCGTTATTGAAAACGATATGCCGTTTGCAATGTTGTTGATCGAATTATTGCGCGCCGACTGCGAAGTGGAGGTTGCAACAACGGCGAAAAAGGGAATGCAAATGGCGGAAGCTGGAAACTTCGATTTGATTACGCTAGGCGTGGATTTGCCGGACGGCAACGGCTTCAAGCTTTGCAGCCGTTTGAAGGAACATCCCCGATTGCGCGACACTGCAATAATTTTCGTGTCAGGCCGCTCATGCCTGGAAGATCAACAGCATGGCCTCGACGTTGGCGCGGCTGATTACATCACAAAGCCAT
>CAYPTV010000023.1:0-15743 GCA_964413505.1 uncultured Bifidobacteriaceae bacterium
TGTTATAAATCTTGCTCGGATGCACCAGCCCCAACATGGCGTCGCCCATCACGACCACCTGCGCGTCCGCCGCCGACAGCGAGGCGGACAATTTGTCCAGCGGTTGATACGGCAGGCATATAACTTGCGGATTTTTTCCCGCCCATTTTTTCACGCGCGAAAATTCGCTCCCGCCGCCGATGAAACAAAAGACGATGTCTGTTTCCGCGCGCAGCAGCTCCGCCGCCTGCATCAAAGTGTCCAGCGGATGCACCGGGCTGTGATTGCCGGAATACATCACAACGAATTTTCCCGCAAGCCCGTGCGCCGCCCGAAATTCTTCCCGTCCGAGTGGATCAAATTTTACCTGCCTGTCGAGCGACCACGGCGAAATCACCGCAATTTTTTCGGAGGCGATATTTTTTGCCGCGATACGGTCGCGCATGAACCGGTCGAGCGCGATGATCTTGTCGGCGCGGCGCAGGCTGAACATGGAAAGGCGCTCCAAAAATTTTGCCGTGAATGAATCCGCCTTCAGCCAGCCGGCGGCGATGGCCTCGTCCGGGTTGAAATCCATGACCCAGTAGCAAAACCGCGCGCGCCACAATTTCGCCCGCCACGCGCCAAGAAAAGAAATCAGAGGCGGCGTGGTCAGGGCCACCACCACGTCCTGCCGGGGCAGGAACAGCAGCCGGACGCAGCAGAAAAATAGAAAGCTGGCAAAATCCGCCGCGCGCCGCCATTTGGCGTCCTTGCCGAAGCGCGTGGAAAAAATGCGGAGAATTTTCACACCGCGCCAGGTCTCGCGCGCGGAGAAAATGGTTTCCGGATGCTCGTATGCCCGCCGGCCGCTGACCACGGTGACCTCGTGGCCCTGCTCCGCCAGCGCCGCCGCCAAATCGCTCAAGTATTGGGCGGTGGCCACGACATCGGGATAAAAAACCTGGTTGAGCAGGAGGATTTTCACGGCGCGACAGGTCAGACATGCTTCCGCCGGATTTTCAACTGGATGGCCTCGGGAACCGGCTGCCGGCTGACCAGCACCAGATAGCCGCCGCCGCCAGCGCCCGACAATTTCCAGCCGAGCGATTGCTTTCCGTATTCGCGGATCATTTTATTGATCGCGGAACTGGTCATTTCCGGGAACATACCAATCTGCGCTTCATACGAGGCCCGGAAATGACGGCCAAACGCCTCCAAGTTCATTTTTTGGATGGCGTTCCAACAGCCGTCCGCAGCGGCAGCCAGCGCGCGGACTTTGGACGGAGTGATGCTTTTCCCCTTGAACACGTCAAAGCCGGATGGACGCGGATCGAGCGGGACGAGATATAAATGCTGTTCGATCCACGCAAGAATTTTTTCGTCGTGCCTGGAGGTGATTTTTTCCGGCCAGTATTCGCCGCGATAATCGAGCCGGTTTAATCCGGGGAAAACGATGCCGATGGCGTCCTGCGAACCGGCGAAAATCTGCGTGCCCGGTGGGTTCTCGAATGCAAACAACATTTTGGCGAGCTTCTCACGGTCTTCTTCAGGCAGATCCATCTGCCAGAGTTCAATCGCGCGGCGACGGGAACTGGAGGCCATGCCGCTTCGTTCGTTGAATTCAATCACCGGTTCCAGCGAAATGGTCAGAACAGGGCCCGCGCCGTGTTTGGAAACGAACGGCTGGTCCAGCCAGCCGCCGGCGAGGTCGAGCCGGTAGGGGATCAAGCATTCCTTGCGAAGGCTGGTAGTGGAGCGCGCCGGCAGATTTGTTTGGGGCAGCCGTTTCAGGACGATGTATTTGATGCCAAGTTTGCGGCACAGTTTGGCCTTGGCCGGCGTATTACCATCTTCGTTTACGATGAAAATGTCCGGCGACACGTGTTTCAATTCGTCCAGAAAATCCAGGATGCCGGAGCCGCTGTTGATGTGGCATTTCTTGACGTGACGCAGGGCTTCAATCAGATATTTTCGTTCCGACTGTGTGTTGACGGGTGCGCGTCCCTTCAAATCCCGGATCGTCTGGTCCGATCCGAGTGCGACATAAACATCGCCGTAGCCCGCAGCCTCTTCCAAAAAGCGGACGTGCCCGCTGTGCAGCATGTCAAAACAGCCGCTGACAAAAACTTTTTTATTTTTCATGCTGAAACTGGAACTCGGTTCAAACGGCTTACTTTTCCACCTTGATCAATTTCGCCAGTTGGCGCATCAACGCCTGCCTGGCCTGTTCCTGGTCGTCATAGCCGGTGATGATGATTTCCAAAACTTTCTGTCCTTTGTTGCCTCTGCCGGCCCAGATGCCGCGGATGAGATTGTATCGCGACGATTCATCCGCCGTGTAGGAGTCCTTGCCCATGCCCGCCTGCCAATGGCATTGATAGACTTGCAGCGGGCCGATGGAGCTGTCAAAAACGTAGTGGCGCATCGGCAGGTCAATGTTGTTCACGTTGAGCACCATCAACTCCGGGCCGGAGATCATTTTGAATCCGCTTGCCGTGATGCAAATATCCGGCGTGTGCCGTTTGGCGAGATAGCCCGCGATGCGTCCCGGCAGCCAGTTGTAATAAAAAGCCTGCCAGATCGTGCCGTCGGTTTCCTTCCATTGGCCTTGTTCCCCCTGGTCGAAGCGAAGCAGCACATGCTCGTCCACGGTCAGCGGCACATCTTTATAAGTGGGATTGTTCTTCGGAAAATTCACAGTCCATGCGGGGCCGGGCTTCAAATGCGATTCGCGAATTTGATACCAAAGCCCCACCGCGCTCTCGACCGCAGCAAGCCAGACGATCAAAATGATGCCGAACAGATTTGTCCGCCGCCGGATTTTGCCGCCGTTGATGTTTTCCACCGGGCGAACATCCGGTTTTTTATCAGTTGCAGGAACATTCCGGCGGTTCAACAACCAGCCCGCGCCCCAAAGCATGGCGGTGCAAATCAGCAAAATTGTCATGCCCGCCTCGTCGTGATATTCGGCGATGGCAGCGATGCCTTTTTTCGCCGCGATCCAAGTCAGGAGCGAAGTGCGGCAGACGTTCAACATCATCGCCAGGACAAAGCTGATTGGAATCAGCAACAACCGCCGCCGCCAGCCGAACAAATAAAATTCGCCCAGAAAAAGCGAAATCATCAGGCTGGATTGCAGGGATCGGATGCCGCTGCAGGCGTCATTGATGCCGACCATGCCGGTGCTGACTTCAATCAGGTTGCCATGCTGGATTGCCGGCACGTCCAAAATTCCCATCACATTCACGACCAGCGCGGCGTTGACGCGGCTCAATCCCTGGATGATTGGATGCTCGAAAAGCGTGGGCCAGGGAATCGCCACCAAAAAGAAAGCCACGGGAAATGCGGCCTGCTTCAACCAGCTTTTTCCTCCGGCAAGATAGATGGCGTAAAGAGTCAGCCCGACTGTTTGGATGCCAAGCGACCATTGAATTGGCCGCCATTCCGGCGTCGCCTCTTCGACCAATCGCGTGGGCAGATAAAGAAATGCAAAAAAGCCGCAGAGCAAAATCGCCGGCCAGGGATTTCCGGCCGTCGAAGCGCATGGCCGGCCGGCGTGTTGCCAGCGGCGCAGCAGCAGTCCAATCGCCAGCAGCGGCACGACCAATCCGTAGCTATATTGCGGGTCCGTCGTCCATTCGAGACGCAGATTGTTGATGAGATGAAACCAAAGATAACCCAGAGGCAACGCCAGAAGCACCCAGTTCAGGAGAACAAGATTTTTGCCGCAAGCGGGATGTCCCGGCAGGCGGATGGACGCCGTGTCGGAGGATTCTTCAAGATTGGCCATGGTTGATTTTGATTTGGAAATGTATTTCAGGAAATGACGCGCTGCTTTTCGAGCGCGGCGGGATTTCCCCGGTAAATTCCATTTGCAGCCAAGTTTTTTGTGGCCACGGAACCGACCGTCAAAACCGAATGCGCTCCAATTGTCACGCCCGGCCCGACCCAGCAACCGGCGCCGATCCACGCGCCGTCCTCCAGCTTTATCGGCCGCGTGATCAAGTCGAACGTCACGAGCTTGTAATCATGGCTCCCCGTGCAAAGAACGGCGCGCTGTGAAATGCAGACGTTGCTGCCGATGAGCACGCGCTCCAAATTCAACAGCCAGCATTCTTCACCCAGCCAGACATTGTCGCCGGCGGTCAGCTTCCACGGAAAAGTAATTTTAACCTGCGGCTTGATGGTGACGTTTTTTCCGATGTTCGCCCCGAATGCGCGCAGCACCGCGCATTTCAACGCGGAAAAACCGAACGGACACAGCCGGAACAAAACCAGGCTGACCGCCAGCCAGAGGCCTTCTTTCAACACGCCCGCGCCACGGTCGAATTGTCCCGGATTGTAGCGCGACAAATCCACGGACGACGGACGACTTTCCGGTTCAAGGACGGACAAGCCGGTGCCATTTTTGATTTGCGGTTCGATCATGCTCTTAATTCCACTTCCTCAAATTCCATTTTATGCAGGATTCATTTATGAGTCACGTTTTATGTAATTCCATCGCCAATACCGTGAAGTTTCACTTGCGTTGCCTCGTCGGCTCACCAAACATATGACCGAGATTTATGTCCAAACGCGCGCTCATCACCGGCATCACGGGTCAGGACGGTTCGTATTTGACGGAACTGCTCTTGTCCAAGGATTACGAAGTCCACGGCATCATCCGCCGCGCCAGCACGTTCAACACTTCGCGGCTCGAACACATTTACGCCGACCCGCATCAGAAATCGAAATTAAAACTTCACTACGGCGACTTGAGCGACGCGAGCGCGCTTTCGCGTCTCATCGGGAAAATTGAGCCGGACGAAATCTACAATCTCGCCGCGCAAAGCCATGTGCGCGTGAGCTTCGACAGCCCGGAATACACCACGGACATCACGGCCACCGGCGCGGTGCGGCTGCTCGAGGCCATCCGCGAGACCGGCATCAAGACGAAATTTTACCAGGCGTCGTCGAGCGAGATGTTCGGCATGGTGCAGCATATTCCGCAGAACGAGAAGACGCCGTTTTATCCGCGCAGTCCGTATGGCTGCGCGAAGGTTTATGCGCACTGGATCACGGTGAATTACCGCGAGTCGTATGATTTGTTCGCGTGCAGCGGCATTCTTTTCAATCACGAATCTCCGCGCCGCGGCGAAACTTTCGTCACGCGCAAAATCACCCGCGCCGTGGCGCACATTTACGCCGGCTTGCAAAAAAAACTTTACCTCGGCAACCTCGACGCCAAGCGCGACTGGGGCTACGCGAAGGAATATGTCGAGGCGATGTGGCTGATGTTGCAGCAGGACAAGCCGGACGATTATGTGATCGCCACGAACGAGACCCACAGCGTGCGGGAATTTCTGGAAGTGGCGTTCGCCCACCTCGGCCTGGACTGGCAAAAATATGTAGAGATTGATTCAAATTATTTCCGGCCTGCCGAAGTGGATTTGCTCATCGGCGATTATTCAAAGGCAAAACAAAAGTTAGGCTGGCAGCCGAAAACCACTTTCAACGCGCTCGCCAAATTGATGGTGGACGCCGACTTGAAGATGGTGAAAGACCATCTCTCCGGCAAAGGCCGCGTCGCAAGCTGAATCATTTTCCGCGATATTGCTTTGCGAGAAAATCCTCGTAAGCCAGCCGGATGCCGTTTTCCAATTTTACTTTCGGTTTCCAGCCCAGCGCGAACAGGCGCGAACTGTCCATCAACTTTCGCGGCGTGCCATCGGGCTTCGATTTGTCCCAGACAATTTCACCGGGGAAACCGATGATGCATTTCACCAGTTCGGACAATTCGCGGATGGTGATTTCACTGCCGCTGCCGACGTTGATGAACTGTTCCTCGCTGTAATGTTGCATCAAAAAAACGCACGCACCGGCAAGATCGTCCGCATACAAAAATTCCCGCAGCGGCGCGCCCGTTCCCCAGCACGTCACGGTCGCGGCGGAATCGGCTTTCGCATCGTGAAATTTCCGGATGAGCGCCGGCAGCACATGAGACGACTGCAAATCGTAATTGTCATTCGGCCCATACATGTTCGTCGGCATGGCGCTGATGAAATCGCACCCGTATTGCCGGCGATACGCCTGGCACAATTTGATGCCGGCGATTTTCGCCACGGCATACCATTCATTCGTTGGCTCCAGCGGGCCGGCGAGCAGGGATTCTTCCTTCAATGGCTGCGGCGCAAGCTTGGGATAAATGCAAGAACTGCCAAGGAACAATAATTTTCGCACCCCGCTCTGATGAGCCGTATGGATGAGATTGTTTTGGACTTCCAGATTTTCAAAAAGAAACGCCCCCGGTTGCGTGTTGTTTGCGTGAATGCCGCCCACTTTGGCTGCTGCCATGAAAACAAATTCAGGTTTTGTCTCCGCAAAAAAATTCTGGACGGCGGCGGCATCCAGCAAATCCACTTCGCGCCGCCTTCGGCCTATGAGATTTTTGAACCCCTGCCGCTCAAGCTCACGCCAGATGGCGCTGCCCACCAGACCGAGATGGCCGGCCACATAAATACGGGAATTTTCGTTCATCACGAATGCCATGAAAAATGATAAATGGTTTTGGGCGGAATTTTCAAGCGCCGAGGACGCAATCCGGTTTTGTCCCGCCGCCCAAAATCCATTCTTGCACCGACTGCAATTGCCGCGCGACCCGCTGCCAGGTGAACCGCGCCACCACCAAGCTATGTCCGCAGCTTCCCATCGCCGTCCGCTCCGCGTCGGTCATGCGCTGCAATTCATCCAAGCCGGCAACCAAACCGGTTTCGCTCGCTTCCGCTTTCAGCGCCGCGCCGACTGAAAATCCTTCAGGCAGGTTGCATTCGGGCGTCATCACGACCGGCTTGGAATTTGCCCATGCCTCGAGCACCACCATCGGCAACCCTTCGCTGAACGACGGCAGGACAAATGCGTCGCAATGATGATAACACGCGGCTTTGGCGGCGTTGAATTGCGGCCCTAAAAAAAACACGGAGCACGGGTTTTGGAGCTGGGAGTTGGAAGTTTGGAGTTGGGAACGGGTGTCTACCCACGCCAATCCCAGTTCCGTCGCCAGTTGCTTTAGTTCCTGCTCATGGCCACCCTGATCCCAGCCGGCGATGGCCAGCAGCCATTCCTCTGATTTCCGATTTCCGATTTCCGATTTCCGATTTTTCCCCCACGCCTTCAGCAAATTGATAAGACCTTTTTTCGGATGAATCCGGCCCAAATAAAGCAGCACTTTTTTTTGCGGTTCAACGGCATCCTTCCACGGCGGCGCGGACGGAGCCAGATTTTCCGGCAGGTCAATTCCGTTGGGGATGACGGCGATGTCGTTTTTGAGTTGAAACTGCCGGATGGAATTCGCCTCCGAAGCACACAACGCGCGGAAGCAGCGCGCGCCGAGCAGATGCTCCCGCTCGAACATCTGGCAGGCGATCCATTTTTTCCAGCGCGAATTTTTCAACGCCCACGGGTCGAGCATTCCGTGCGGGGAAATGAGATAAGGCCGGTTTTTTTCGCGGCTGTGATTTTTCGCGGCGATGCTTGAGCATAGCCAAAGGCCGTGAGTATGGCTGATGTCCGGCGCAAATTCATTCAGCGCGTCAAGAAATCCGGGCGCACGGCCAATCAGCTTCGGCCACGACGGCTTGAAGGCCATGACCGGCACCGGGTTCCATGCCGCGAGGTCGGTGTCGGAAAATTCATCCCGCAAACCGAACACCTTCACGTTCATGCCCGTCGCGTGTTGAGACTGGGCGAGGCGCAACACCCCGTCAAAAAGCCCGCCGGCTTTTCGCGAAACCGAGCCTGTGAGGTGGGCCGATTTGATCATTTCAAAAATTGAAACGATGGAAATTGGGATTTATTTTTTGCATTCAGCCTTGTTCTTTTGAGAAATTCGGAAATCACCGTTGCAAAAGCAACCACAGCAGCAGCCGGTCGGGCACTCCAAAACGCGTCTGCGGATTTTTCAGGGCTGTCATGACGGCGGCGCGCAGTCCACTTGCAAACCGTTCCGGCCCCCAGCTTGAAATGATGCGCCGGCTTGCGGTGCCGAAATTGGAAATTGGAAATTGGGAATCCGAAACGCGCAGCATCAGTTTTGCCAGTTGTTCAGTGTCGCAAGGTTCAAACGTGAAACCGTTTATGCCTTCCTGCACCAAATCTCGCGCACAGCCGCAACGGTTGGACACCAGCACCGGCAGACCGGATGCCATCGCCTCGTTCACGACCAGGCCCCACTGTTCCGTCGTGCTCGCATGGACAAAAGCACCGGCCAGCCCGAAATACGCCGACAATTCGTCATACTGCTTGAAGCCGGGCAGCAGCACATGATCGCGAATATCGAGGGTTGAGATTTGAGACTTGAGAGTTTCGCGGAGCGGGCCGTCGCCGAGCAGAACCAGCGACCAGATTTCCGATTTCCGATTTCCGATTTCCGATTTTAGCGCCAGTTCGCGATACCGCGCGTAGGCCTCAATCAGCTTCGACAGGTTTTTCTTCTCGATGAAACGGGCGCTCGCCAGAAAATATTTTTCCGACAACCCGTGCCGGCTTCTGACTTCTGACTTCTGACTTCTGACTTCTGCGGCTTGCGCCGCAAAGTAGTCATTGTCCACGATGTCGTAGCCCGTGAAAATCCGGTCGCGCGCCAATCCAAGTTGCGCGAGATAATCCGCGTGCGGCGCGCCTCCGGCAAGACCGGCGGAGAACAATTTTACCAGCCGGCGTTTTATCCATTCCTTCCAGACAACACGCCGTTCGTCCCACGCGGTGCTTTCAGACATGACCATCGCAGGAATGTTTTTTTTACCGCACCACCAGAGCGCGCTCACGGCATCGGCAGATGACCAGCCGGGAACGACGACCATCTGCGGTTTGATTTCATCCAGCGCGCGCCAAAGTTTGTATTGAAGATTCCGTCTCCATTGCCGGTTTCCGGAATCGCGGTCTGTCAGCGTGATTCTTGTGAAGGCTGCCGAGCCGTCCACCTTGGCCCAGGCGTAGGTGTCTTCTGCGGCGCAGGCTTCCACGCCAAAAACCGACATCAACTGCCCTGTGGCGTTGAGGCGTGCATGATGATAGGGACCGAAACGGTGGAACAAGACGGCCACGCGAGTTTCTTTTGGCAAGGCCTTGCTGGCATGAGCGGTTGGAGGGCTGGAAGCGGAAATCACAAGGCAAAATTTTCTTTACCTTTTTCTTTTGATAAATCCGCCCGAGTGTTGGCGGCGGACAAATGGCGATGGTTGGCCGAAAACAGGAAGCGGACGGCTTCCGGATTTGGCGGCAGCTTGAGCCGGCACAATAGGCTCATCCTGATTTTGTGGCCGATGACGGTCCAGCCACCAGACGGCCAATGCGCCGAATAGAAATGGATAGAGAGTGATGAGCGTGATGTCGCGTCCCAAATTAAATGTAAGGATCATTCCCAGGCTATACAAAGGCAGGCGACCCAGCGCATGAATGTTCAAGTCCAGCCGCGCCAATGCCGCCACCCAAAGGCACATCAGCAGCGCTGCCGCCATTGGCCCAAAAAAACGGCCGAAGTTGACCACGCCTTGTCCGATGAAGCCTGTGGATATGGTGGCAACAACGGACGACCCATCTGGTCCGCCGTATTGCATGCCGCGGGCGATGGCATAATCTATGCCGATCAGGGGTTTGCCGGGCCAGACGGCGCGCGGAATCGGATTCACCAGTTCGGCGAAGTAGCGTGCGCCCCAATTGACATTATAGGTTCCCTTGTCTATGAAGGTGCTGACCCAGCATAATTCCTCAAACATGTTCAGACCTTCGTTATGAACTTTTTTTTGGTCGGCCAGGTTCAATCCTTTTTCTTCAAAGGCAGCGGTGATGTTCATCGTGCCGCGGTTGGCGATGACAAATTTCATCCAAGTATTGATCACAAGAAAGACCGCCAGCAGCACCACGATTTTTTTCCACATCCCGCCGCGCAGCCGCAGAAATACCCAGCTCAACACCGCCGGAATAATAATGGCCAGCATCGAATTGCGCGTGCGGTCAAAAATGAAATAGGGCCAGGTCAGCAGGACCAAAAGCAGGGCGTAATTGCGGATGCGGCGGTCCGTGGCCAGGGCCGCCACCACGCCGAACATCGAAGCGACCAGCAGTTGCAGATAAACGGCAAAGATGTCCAGAAAATCAAAACCGGCTCCAATTCGTCCATGAGACCAGGGGCTGGCATTATGTCCCAAAAACGGGAACAAATAATAGATGACTTCAGTCTTGATTCTGACGATTGCAATCACAAACAGGATTGCCCAGACAATGGCGCAACCTCGAAACAATGCGTTCAACGATTTTTGAATCTCCGGCTGGGCCACCCCCTGCCTGAATAATTGCAACACGCCGCTGCGTTGTTGCAGATAGCGATGGTTGAGCCGCGCATGGATTTGCGGTGTCATCACAAGAAAAACCATCAGGAACCACGCCACCTGCCACCAAGCGCCCGACAGCGTGTCGGCATCGAACAGCTTGGCATGATTATTGGCGTAATCATTGTAAAAGGCATCGCCCACATACCAGGCCGTCGCAGTAGCCAGAACCACCAGCATGGGAAGCCCGATGCCGTCGTTCATCCGCTGGAACGACCATATTCCGCCGCCGATGAGCAGTGCGATGACCACCCAGAAAGATAAAGGCAATATGGATAATGTTTCAGACATCTGTTAAAACAATTTCAAGAATTGAAAGTGCGCATTGTCATTGTCGCATATTTGCAGCGTCATGTCTTCAACAGAGCAGTTTCCAGTTTTAAAAGATTCTGTGTCAGTCTTGGCAAAGTGAATTGATTTGATTTTTTGATAGCCGCCTTTTGGTGTGTTTGCAACAAATCAGGCTCCGCAAGATAGCGGTGCAAAGCTTCTGCCAGCGCTACCGCATTACGCGGTGGAACAATAAATCCGTCCACGCCATCACTGACCACTTCCCCGCAGCATGGAGTTGTAATGACCGGCAACCCATGCGCCATCGCCTCCAGTTGCGTGATGGCAAAACCATCGGAAAGGGTCGGCAACACGAACACATGAGACCGTCCATACCAGTCCGAAGTCTGATCTCGTCCGGCGCGTCCATGAAACGTGACATTTGCCGGTGCTGTCGCCATTGCCTCCTTTGAGATGCCGATGGAACCCACCACGTCAAAATGGATGTTCTCCCGCTCCAGTTGCCTTGCCGCCGCAAGCAGATATTGTATGCCTTTGCGCAAAATAACCTGGCCGAGGAACAACACGCGCAGCGGCGAAGCGCCGCGCGGACCACTGGACCACTGACCACCGACCTCTGACTTCTGCTTTCTGCTTTCTGCTTTCCCATCTGCCATTTCCGATCTCCCATCTCCTGGCTCCCGCTCATAACACAACGGAATGACAACCAGCTTTTCCGCCGGCACGCCTTGCTGGACAAGCGCCTTGCGGGAAAATTCAGAATTCACAACTACACGATCCGCCAAGGCCCACTCCTGTTCACGCCGGGCAAAATAAGCCTCCGAAACTTGGATGGCTTCCAATGCCCAGCCCGGCCATTGCTTTTCCTCGGCGCGGACCAGTTCCACCTCCACACGGTTGGGGTCCATCTGGTTTAAGACGCATTGAACGCCCTGTTCCCGGCACCACTCTAGCGTCTCCAAAGCCCCCGTATCGTAGGCAAAAAAAATGGTGTCCGGCCCCAAGTCTGTTCGGCGTTTCAAAGCATCTTTTACCCGCATGGCAAACCGGTTCCCCACTTCGATATAACCAAGATAAAGGTCTCCGTCCTTTGCCTTCCTGCGAAGAAGCCATTCCCACCAAAGCGCCCGGAAATTCCATGAAACTATTTCTGGGTTCTGGGTTCTTCTTTCAGTATCCTCCCTTCCATCTTCTAACTCCCATCTTCCAACTCCCATCTTCCGCTGTCCGTCCAGCTCCGGATGAAAGCGCGCCGCCAGCGACCGGAGCGCTCCAAACTTCCATCTCCCAACTCCCATCTTCTGCGCGCGTCTAAACGCCAGCCCGGCCCAAAAATCAGTATAAAGAGTCGCCAGCCGCCCGGTTTGGTGCAAAGCGCGTGGAACCGCAAAATGTTCCCGCGCCCCGATCTGGCTGCAAATCCACATATGTCAAAAAGGCAGTAGTTAGGAGATAGTAGATGGTAGTTAAAAGGCAACAGTAGTCCCGTCGTCTCATTCCATCTCCGCGCTCCGCGCTCCGCTCCCCGCGTTTCAGTGATTGGAAAGGCGGAAGAACAAATTTCCCGAAGGCGATGTGATGGTGATGCTGTTCGTGCCGTTGCTGGTGGAGACGGAATAGCCGCTCGTCGCCCAGCCATTGACCAGCGCGAGGTTCGCGTTTTGCTGCAAGGTATAACTGCCGGTGCCGGGCCAGGAAATGACGACGCTGTTGCCCGAATGAGTGATGACCAGGTCGGGCAGCCCCGCCGTTTGCACGACGGAAATCAAGCTCCAGAATCCGCCGGTCAAGGAGTAATGATTGGTGCCGGTCATCGTGCCGCCCGCATCCGGCTGTCCGATTGTGCCGGAAACTTGATAAGTTGCACCCGTGCTGGTGCCGCCGCCGCCGGCGACCTGATGCCAGTCAATCATGTAAGATTGCGCGAAACTGATGCTTGGAACCAGCAAACCCAAAAGGAGAAATGACTTTTTCATAGTATACGCCGCTCTCGTTTTTAAATGTCCGCTTTCTGTTTTCTCAATTTCTACTTTGATTTTGCATTTCAGCTTGTCAGCTTGTCAGAATTTCAGTTTTTACAATCGTCCCGTTGTCAGTGGTCTCGTCGTCTCGTTGTCTTATTGTCCCATTTCCGCTTTCAGCTTTCCAAATTTCCCTGTCGCGCCGCAGCTGTGCGCAGGCGGATGCTTTCAGAAATTCAGCCGAACGCCTGTGGGCGGTGGGGGCTTGTTGTTGGTTGACCATGTGCCGTTCCAATCCTGCCAGAAAAAAGTGACTGTCTGGCCGCTTGCCACCGTGACCGGACTGCCTTGCAGACTGCTGCTGAGATAAACCGGCACGGTAGCTGAACTCGAATTGTTGTTGTAAAGCTGAATCTTTGCGCCCACGGGCATCTGGCTTGCATGAGTATCCACGAGTGCATACACGGTTCCAGAATGAAAAGGGTTAACGACTTGAAATCTTGAACCATTCGCATAACTGATAGAATTCGTTATTCCGGTTGGATCAGAAATGGGAGTATAATAAAGATTATTGGTATCCACCAAGGCATACTGCGCACCAAAAATACCGGATGAAAAATGAATAACTGAATTGGTTACTTTACTGAAATCATTATTAGATAAATGAACATTGGTGGACCAACCAAAAGTCTGAACAGCCATTGTAGAATTGCCGAGTTGTGTCAAACTATTGCCATAAACTTGAACAGCCTCGACACGGTTCGGACCTGTTCCATTTGTTTCTCCGCTGATTTCAACAATAGTGGATGGTTTCACAAAGCTATTGCCCGCAATCACGATGTTGCTGTTGTCAAAGGTTCCCTGATAGCCCGCAGAACCGAGGACGATGGCATTGCCACCATTCTGCAGGAAAATAAACTGGTTGCTGACGATGAAAACATTGTCCCCAGGCGTCGTCAAAATCCCGTTGCCACCGAGTCCGGGTAAATAGAAAGCATTGTTCTGGAGGATGAACGGCGGATTATTCCCTTTCCCGCCGTTCAGGGCGAAACCATTGCCGGTGATGTTGGTGATGAAATTATTTTGAAAGTAAGAGGTGTTGGTCGAATAGGCCTGATAATACTCGGCGACCTGGAAAAGATTGTTAAAAACACAGTTGGAGACATTCAACGACGCATAGTAGTTGATGGCCGTCGCGTTGCCGTCGTTAAAAGCACAATTGAAAATTGAAAGATTTCCATTCGTGCTTGCGTCGTTGCTCTTGACCATTTCACCGCGCCAGTGCTGGAACACCACATTTGTCCACGTCTGATGAGTGAACACGTTGCCGGTTGCTCCTCCCCTGACAACAATGGCATCATGGTCTATGTCCCAACCCATGCCGGTTATGGGGCTGGCCGGAAAGTTATGGTTGCCGGTATTCCCCTGCTGGACACCGCCATCCAGTGTCAGGTTCTCAAAGCTGACTGGAAAATCGTTTGCAATGTGAGGTTGAATGTCGATCAGGAAACTGCGATATACAGCACCCCCGATAAGATTCCACGCTCCGCGGCTCAACAGAGTGGTGCTGTTGGCTCCTGCTCCTACGAAATGAATGCCGCCACGGGTCAGGATGATGCCCGCATTCCCAAAGGCGCTGGCAACGTAAGGGCAGATGAAAAAATATGTTCCAGCGGGAATGTAAATGATGTCGTTTGTGTCGCTCCCTGTCGCGGTGATGGCATTTTGAAAATTCGTCGTGTTATCTTGTCCATAGGTGGCAAAAGTGTTGGTCAGGGTCTGCTGGCAGACCTGCGAGACGTATATGTTCGTTCCATTCATAACATTTGCAATGGTCGTTACTAAATCCTGATTATTGGACGATGATGTAGGCACTCCGGCCCCGAATACTTCTATCGCCTCACCGATCGCCGAATTGGGGATCTGGTTGGTTGTCGTGACCACAACGGAGTTGCTCGTGGTGTTGACAAAAAACTGGACGGCATCGCCAACCGCGCCGAAATTTGTGACATTTAAAACTCGCATCGGCGCGGAGACAATTATTAATGAGAACGACGCGGGGCCGTAGTTGTTTGTCCAGCCAAAAAACACAGGCAGATTGAAGCTGGTGAACGTGCCGGATTCGGAACCGTAAGTCAGCAGGGCGAAGGACGTGCCGTTGGTTGGCGTGTAAAGACTGTTGAGATTGACACTGACAGTGCCGGTCAGCGTGACGGCACCGGCCAGGGTGATGTGGCCGAAAATGTTCGGGCTGTTGATGGCAAAATTCAATGTCCCGCCCGTCAATGTTCTGGCTCCTAAAATGGATACCGTGCCGCTCTGGACATCCAGGGTGCCGGTGTTGTTGAAAACTGTGCTGTTGTCCAGCGTGGTGATGCCGGTGCCGCCGGACTTGCGGAAGGTGCCGAAGTTGTTGAACGTCGTGTTGCCGGAGGTTTGCTGCCCGAAAAGAGTGTTGTCGGCCTGGTCGTTCCACAGGCCGTAATTGTAAATTTTCGGGTTGTTGTCGCCGGCAAAATTTCCGGTGCTCCAGTTGACCGTGCCGTAATTGGTCAGCAAGGCGGTGTTGTTATAGCCGTTGTTGAAGGATACGCCCAAAGTTCCCAGATTGACGACGGCGTTGGTGACGACGGTGATGGCCCCGGAGATTGTGACTCCCGAGCAGGTCATCGTGCCGCTGAACACCGCGTTGCTCCCGTTCACATACCCGGCCACATTTCCTGCGCCGCTGAACAGGGTATTGCCGCCAAAGACGACAAGGTGGCCCAGTGAAAGAACCGTGCTACCGGCAGCAGTGACGGTGCCGCTGATTGAGCCCTTGGATAAGGAAACCGTTCCGCTTTCCACGTCTATCGTGCCGGAACTGGTGAAGATCGTGTTAAAATCCACCGTGGAGGTGTTGGTGCCGCCGGACTTACGGAAGATGCCGTAGTTGTTGAAGGTGGTGGTGCCGGAGGTTTGCTGCCCGAAAATGGAGTTGTCTGACTGTGCGTTCCACAAGCCGAAGTTGAAGATCTGCGGGCCGCCGTCGCAGGTCAGGTCGGAACTCCAGTTGATTGTGCCGTAATTGGTCAGCAGGGCGGTATTGTTATAACCGTTGTTCACGGATATGCCCAAAGTTCCCAGATTGACGACGGCGTTGGTGACGACGGTGATGGCCCCGGAG